>NZ_JBEXKG010000153.1:0-18085 GCF_040609555.1 Streptomyces sp. NPDC004658 | reverse complement strand
TTGGCACGCTGTTGAGTTCTCAAGGAACGGTCGCTTCCTTTGTACTCACCCTCTCGGGCTTTCCTCCGGGCGCTTCCCTTCGGTCTTGCGTTTCCGACTCTATCAGATCTTTTCTCGATCCGATTTCCTCGGTGCTTTCCAGGTTCCCGCTCTCGCGTTTGCCTTTCCGGCGGTTCCGACTTTATCAGAAGTTTTTGGCCGGTCGAACCAGCCGCTCATTCCTGAGTAATCGGGGGGTGCTTCTCGAATTGCCACTCAGGACTATCGAGGAAGCTCATAGATTCTATCGGCTGCCGGGGAGCTTGTCCAGCTCCGGGCAACTGTTTGAATCTACCTCCCCACTCCCTCCGTGTCAACGGCTCTCGCGGGGCGAAGAGGAGATTAGCAGCTCACCGGGGTCGAGTGCACATCCGCCGGCCGTCAGGCGGCCGTGGGGACCGACGCGCTGCGGTCCCTCGCTTCGAGATCGCCCGTCTCACCTGCGCGCGCGGCACGCCCGCCCAGCACGTAGACGTACGCCAGGAACGCCAGCTCGGCCACGACTCCGATGCCGATGCGGGCCCAGGTGGGCAGGTCGGAGGGGGTGACGAAGCCTTCGATGGCACCGGAGACGAACAGGACCAGGGCGAGGCCGATGGCCATGCCGACGGCGGCCCGTCCCTCCTCGGCCAGCGCCGCACGCCGCGTGCGCGGGCCGGGGTCGATGACGGTCCAGCCGAGACGCAGGCCCGTACCGGCGGCGACGAAGACCGCGGTCAGCTCGAGCAGGCCGTGGGGGAGGATCAGGCCGAGGAAGGTGTCGAGACGGCCGGCCGAGGACATCAGGCCGAGGCCCACGCCCAGGTTGAGCATGTTCTGGAAGAGGATCCACAGGACGGGCAGTCCCAGGAAGACGCCGAGGACCAGGCACATCGCCGCCGCTTGGGCGTTGTTCGTCCACACCTGGGCGGCGAAGGCGGCTGCCGGATGGCTGGAGTAGTAGGTCTCGTACTCACCGCCGGGCCGGGTCAGCTCGCGCAGCTGGCTGGGTGCCGCGATGGACGACTGCACCTCGGGGTGGGTGCCGATCCACCAGCCCAGGAGGATGGCGACGGCGGTCGAGATCAGCGCGGTGGGCACCCACCAGTGGCGGGTGCGGTACACGGCGGCGGGGAAGCCCTGGCCGAGGAAGCGCGTGACGTCACGCCATGAGGCGCGGCGGGTGCCGGCGACGGTACTGCGCGCGCGTGCCACGAGTTGGCTGAGCCGCCCCGTCAGTTGCGGGTCCGGAGCGCTCGACTGGATGAGGGACAGGTGGGTGGCGGTGCGCTGGTAGAGGGCGACGAGCTCGTCCGCTTCGGCACCGGTGAGCCGGCGTCGGCGGCCGAGGAGCGCATCGAGCCGGTCCCATTCGGCTCGGTGTACGGAGACGAAGACGTCCAGGTCCATCGGGTCTGCCTGCTCCTCGGCTGGTCGTCCACGGCTCGTCGTGGAGCTCGTGCTTGCTGTCAGCTTGTCGTACTGCGGCGCGATGCGCCCTCAGCTTGGCAGACTGGCGGTTCAGGGGGCGGACCAGGGAAGGGCGGCGGGCGTGAGTGAGCTGGTGACGGGCGAGGCGGTGGCGCTCGAACTGCGGCCCGCGAAGCTGCCGAGCAGGGCGCTGGCCGTGTTGTTGGACCTGGTCGTGGCGGTCGTCGCGTACGTCGTCGTGATGATGGTGCTGGCCGTGTCGACGGCTTCGCTGGACGAGGCCGCGCAGCTCGCGCTGTCGATCGCGGCGTTTCTGCTGGTGCTGGTCGGTGGGCCGATAGCCGTCGAGACGCTCAGTCACGGGCGTTCGCTGGGGAAGCTGGCTTTCGGGCTCCGGGTCGTGCGGGACGACGGTGGGCCGATCCGCTTCCGGCACGCGCTGGTGCGGGGCGCGATCGGGGTCGTGGAGATCCTGATGACGTTCGGGGTGGTGGCCTGTATGGCCTCGCTGGTCTCGGCGCGGGGGCGACGGCTCGGGGACGTCTTCGCGGGCACCCTGGTCGTGCGGGAGCGGATACCCGCCGGGCGGGCCGGCTTCGTTCCGCCTCCGCCGCCGTGGCTCGCGGGGCGGTTCGCCGGGCTTGACCTGTCGGCGGTGCCGGACGGGCTGTGGCTCGCCGTCCGGCAGTACCTGACCCGGATGCAGCAGCTCGACCCGCAGGTCTCGGCGGACATGGCGCAGCGGCTCGCGGCCGACCTCGCGGGGCGTACCGGGACACCGGTGCCCGGGGATCTTCCTCCGGCCGCTTTCCTCGCGGCCGTGGTGCACGAGCGGCAGTCCCGTGAGGCCCGGCAGGCGTTCGGGAGGAGCGGCGGTATGCCCTCGGGCGGCTTCGCTGCCCCGGTGGCGGGGCCCGCGGTCCAGCCCGCGGCACCCTCTGCGGTACCGCCGTGGGCACAGCCCCCGGCACCGCAGCTGCCTCAGCCCCCTCTCGCTCCCTCCCCGGCGCCGTCGCGGGAGGAGTCGCGGGCCGACCGGCCGGCCACGGGGTTCGCCCCGCCGGCGTAGCCCGGAGTGCGGTCCCGTCGTGCTCGCCCCGGCCCGGGGTCGACCGGGGCATCGGGGTCAGGGGAATCGTGACGGCGGTGACTGGAGGTCTTCCAGCTCGATCCCGGGCGCCGCGAGGACGACGTCGCCGGCGATGTGGACGGTGTGCCGTTCGCCCGTGTCCAGGGCTGTGACCTGGTATTCGTCCACGGTCAGGGGGCCGTTGTCAGTGGCGTGTGCTTCGCTGTTCACCAGAGCCCAGGACTGGTCCACGGTGCGGGGGGCGAGGACGGGGTCGGTGAAGGCCACGAGGCGGACACGGGTCGCGGCGGACGAGGGGGTGAGGCGCAGGAGCCGGGCGGTGGCGACGAGGAACGCGGGGGACGTGCCGGTGAAGGCGTGGGCGCGCACATTGCCTTCGGTGGCTCGGGTGCCGGTGGGGTCCGTGCGGACCCAGGTGACGCCGTCGAGGGCGGCGCCGCGCACCTGCCAGTCACCCGCGTGGAGTTCGAGACGGATGGGACGGCCGAGGTCGTCCAGGGCGAGGTCGACCGAGCCGCGGTGGTCGCCGGCGGGGCCGGTCAGCCGGGAGACGTAGCGCCAGCCTGACGGGCCGGGGGCGCACTGGAAGTGTTCGTCCGCGAGGGGGGTGTGATCGTGCGGATCGTGGAGCGAATAACGGCCGCGGGGCATGGGGGTCCTGGGTCTTGACGGGCTGATCCGGGCGGCAGGCATGGGTCCGGACGTGATGGGGCGAGGGTCCCGAAGCCCCGGCGCCCGGAAACCCGGGCCGGGAGCCACGGTTCGAATGCCACTGTTCGGTGCCATGAGCCGGTTGCCATGAGCCGGTTTGCCATGGCCCGGTAGGCCACGGGCCGGGTTGCCTGGGGTGAGTGGGCCACGGACCGGGTTCCAACGGTCAGGGCCATGGGGCGGGTGCCATGGGCTGGATGCCATGGGCTGGTGCGATGGGTGAGGGGGCCAAAGGGGCAGGCCCCCCGGCACGGGGGTGCGGGGGGCCTGCCTCGGAGGACCTGCTGCCGGGGAGGTGCGTCGGTGCACCGGCGCACTCCCCCGGCGGGCCGGACTACGGGATCAGCGGATCAGTAGCGGTAGTGGTCCGGCTTGTAGGGGCCGTCGACCTCCACGCCGATGTACGCGGCCTGCTCCGGGCGCAGCTTGGTGAGCTTGACGCCGAGCGCGTCCAGGTGGAGGCGGGCGACCTTCTCGTCGAGGTGCTTGGGCAGCACGTAGACGCCGATCGGGTACGCGTCGGGCTTGGTGAACAGCTCGATCTGGGCCAGCGTCTGGTCCGCGAAGGAGTTGGACATCACGAACGACGGGTGGCCGGTGGCGTTGCCCAGGTTCAGCAGGCGACCCTCGGAGAGGACGATGATCTTCTTGCCGTCGGGGAAGGTCCAGGTGTGGACCTGCGGCTTGACCTCGTCCTTGACGATGCCGGGGATCTTGGCGAGGCCGGCCATGTCGATCTCGTTGTCGAAGTGGCCGATGTTGCCGACGATCGCCTGGTGCTTCATCTTCGCCATGTCCGACGCCAGGATGATGTCCTTGTTGCCGGTCGTGGTGATGAAGATGTCGGCGGTCTCGACGACCTCGTCCAGGGTGGTGACCTGGTAGCCGTCCATCGCCGCCTGCAGGGCGCAGATCGGGTCGATCTCGGTGACGATCACGCGGGCGCCCTGGCCGCGCAGGGACTCGGCGCAGCCCTTGCCCACGTCGCCGTAGCCGCAGACGACGGCGGTCTTGCCGCCGATCAGGACGTCCGTGGCGCGGTTGATGCCGTCGACCAGGGAGTGGCGGCAGCCGTACTTGTTGTCGAACTTCGACTTGGTGACGGCGTCGTTGACGTTGATCGCCGGGAAGAGGAGGACGCCGTCGCGCTGCATCTCGTACAGACGGTGGACGCCGGTGGTGGTCTCCTCGGTGACACCGCGGATCTCCGAGGCCAGCTGGGTCCACTTCTGGGGGTTCTCGCCCAGGGTGCGGTGCAGCAGCTGGAGGATGACGCGGTGCTCGTCGGACTCGGCGGTGTCCAGGGAGGGGACCTCACCGGCCTTCTCGTACTCGACGCCCTTGTGGACGAGGAGGGTGGCGTCGCCGCCGTCGTCCAGGATCATGTTCGGGCCGCCGGTGGGGCTGTCCGGCCAGGTCAGCGCCTGCTCGGTGCACCACCAGTACTCCTCCAGGGTCTCGCCCTTCCAGGCGAAGACCGGGATGCCCTGCGGGTTGTCCGGCGTGCCGTTCGGGCCGACGGCGATCGCGGCGGCGGCGTGGTCCTGGGTGGAGAAGATGTTGCAGGAGGCCCAGCGGACCCGGGCGCCGAGAGCGACCAGGGTCTCGATGAGCACGGCGGTCTGCACGGTCATGTGCAGCGAGCCGGTGATGCGGGCGCCGGCGAGCGGCTGGGCCTCGGCGTACTCCTTGCGGATCGCCATCAGGCCGGGCATCTCGTGCTCGGCGAGGGTGATCTCCTTGCGGCCGAACTCGGCCAGCGAGAGGTCGGCGACCTTGAAGTCCTGTCGGTTCTCGACAGTCGTCATTACGAGCTGCTCCTCGGGGTTGGGGCGAGGTGGGTACGGCTGGTCTGCGCGGCGGCGGACACAGGGGTGCCCGAGAAGAGGACACAGGCATGCCCACGTACGCGCAGCGCAGTCCGTCGGAGGCCCTCTCTCCCTCGGTCGGTCCGCGGGGGACCGCCCGACCGCCATCAGCAGCGACGTCTGGCTCCGTCCCAAGCTACACCGGACGGCCCGGTAGGCCCCAGTCCGCCTGAGCATTCGACGGGTCGTATGCGAGGCGTTCTCGGGCGGGGTGCCGCTTTCGAGGAGCGGACGGCATCCCGGTCGTACGGATCACTGGGCGCCGGTCACGTGCACAGATCACTCCGCTCCTTCTCCTTTGCCATCCCTTTACAACCCGCCCGGGGGCCCGGTCGTCTCTCCGCACGACCGATCACCACCGCCCCCCGAGGGAGATACACCATGCGCCGAAGCGGCCTCACCACCCTGGCTCTCGCCTGCACCGCCGTCCTGGCGGCAAGCGCACCCGCCTTCGCCGCCGCCAGTGCGACACCCAGCCCGGTCCCCTCCACAGCACCTTCCTCGATGCCTTCCGCCGCCCCCTCCGCCTCCCCGACCCTCCCGGGCAGCGCGCCCACGGCCGTCCCGTCCGCCGCGCCCTCGCCGGGCCAGGTCTCGGTGGTGCCGAGCGGCGCCCCGAACACGGGGGTCGCGGCCCCCGCCGAGTCCCACACCGGCCTGATCGGCGGGGGAGCCGCCGCGCTGCTCGTGGCGGGCGGCGCCGGTTTCGTCGTACGGCGCCGACGGGCGACCGGAGCGTGAGCCCGCTGACCCGGCGGACGTTCACCGGGACGGCGGCGGCGGCACTGCTCACCGCCTGCGCCGCGCCGAAGCCCCGCCCGGCCGCGCGCGAGGACACCTCCCCGCTGCCGGCCGGCACTCCGGCCCCGGTCCGCCTCCTCGTCCCGGCCATCGGCGTGGACACCCCCGTCATCCGGCTGGGCCTGGCGGCGGACGGCACGGTGGAGGTGCCGCCCGTCACCGCGCACGACCGGGCGGGCTGGTACCGGTACTCACCGGTGCCGGGCCGCACCGGTCCCTCGGTCCTGCTCGGCCATGTCACCGTCGGCCGCTACGGCGACGGTGTCTTCCGCCACCTGGCCCGGCTGCGCCGGGGTGACCGCGTCACCACGCGCCTGACGGACGGCTCGGCACCGGCGTTCACGGTGACCGCCGTACGGACCGTCGCCAAGTCGCGCTTTCCCACGGCCGAGGTGTACGGCGACGTGGGCCGCCCCGTGCTGCGTCTGATCACCTGCGGGGGCCGGCGCACGGACGACGGCTACCCCGACAACGTCATCGTCTTCGCGGAACTGGAGCACGGTGGGTCGTGACCGAGAGGCGTCCGAACTGTTCGCCGTCTTCTACCCCCGCCTCGCCGGCTGGTGCCGCCGTCTCGTCGACGACGACGAGACGGCCCACGAGATCGCGTCGGAGGCGTTCACCCGGCTGTGGGCCCGCTGGACGAAGGTCGAGGAGCCCCGCGGGTTCCTCTACGTCACCGCGGCCAACCTCGTCAGGGACCACTGGCGCAGACAGGAACGCGAACGCAAGGCGGTACGCCGAGCGGGCGCTCAGGCGGCCCCGCACACCGTGCAGACGGACCCCTCCATCCGCCTGTTGGTGCAGTCCCTGCCCCGGCGGCTGCGGGTGCCGATCCTCCTGCACTACTACGCTGACATGCCGATCCGGGAGGTCTCGGTGCTGACCGGGCGGAAGGAAGGAACCGTCAAGGCCGACCTGCACGCGGCACGCGAGCTGCTCCGCGTCCACCTGAGGAGAAGTCTTGACCACTCGTTTTGACGACGACGGCCGCCGGGACGACGACCCCCTCGCGGTGCTGCTGCGGCTGCCCTCCGGGCACCTCCCCGCACCCCCCGGCCACTTCCGCGTACTGCGCCGCGTGGCGGCCAGGCGCCGCCTGCTGCGCGCGGCGGCCACCACGGCGGTCTGCTGCGCGGCGGCCACGCTGCTCACCCTCCCCTTCCATCGGGGCTCGCCCCCGGCCCGCACACCGCCTGCGGCCCCGCCCCCGGTGACCACCCCGGCGCACCCCAGCGTCAGCCCGAGCCCCAGCGCCGGCACGGCATCCCCCACTCCCGCGCCGTCGGCGTCCCCGTCGGCACCCCCTTCGGCGACCCTGACCACGACTCCGAGGCCGTGACACGCGCGGCGGCATCCGGCGTCCGGGCCGGCCGGGCGTCGAGCACGGCGTTCACGCAGGACCGCTAGGCTCCGCGCCGCGGATGGTCCGCGTGGGGAGGACGGGGCATGGCGGGCAGAGGGCGGGGACTGGGGATCGCGGCGCTGGTGGTGGGGCTGCTGGGTGTGGTGCTGGCCGGGGGTGCCTTCGGGTACGGACGCGGTGCGTACGGCACGGGCGTGCAGCCGAGCCGGAGCATGGAGCCGACGTACCAGCGGGGTGACCGGATCATCTGGGAGCGGGTGGACGGGAGCGAGGTGCGGCGCGGTGACGTCGTGGTGTTCTCGGCGCCGGGGCGCTACCGGTCCGGGGGTGTCCTGATGCAGCGGGTGATCGGCGTGGGCGGTGACCGTGTGGCGTGCTGCACGACCGTGGGTTCCCAGGAGCGGGTCACGGTCAACGGCAGGCCGGTGGAGGAGCCGTACGTCTACGGGGGCGACGCCGACGGAGTGCACCGGCCGTACGACGTGAAGGTGCCGCCCGGCCGGCTGTTCCTGATGGGTGACCGCCGGTCCGACTCGATGGACTCCCGTTTCTTCGCCGCCGATCACGGCGGGACGGTTCCGGTGGACGCCGTGCGGGGGCGGGTGACGGACGACCGTACGGGCCCGGCGCTGCTGGGCCTGGCTCTGCTGCTGGGCGCTGTCCTGGTCGTCATCGGTGCCGGGCTGGGGATCGCCGCGCTGGTGGTGCGGCGGCGGAAGGCGCCGACGGTGCCGCCGGCGCCCTGGCCCGTGCGGCCGGCCCAGGGCTGAGGGCCGTAGCGCGCAGGTTCCTCAGTGCCCCGCGGGGTGCGGGGTCGGGCCGCCCGGGGTGGCCTCCGGGTCCGGGCCCTTGGTGGCCTCGGCCTCGCTGTAGATGTCCGGTTCCAGGTAGATGACGCGGGCGATGGGGACGGCGGCGCGGATGCGGGCCTCGGCGGCGTTGATGGCGGTCGCGACCTCGGTGGCCGTGTCGTCGTGCTTCACGCCGATCTTGGCCGCGACCAGCAGCTCCTCCGGGCCGAGGTGCAGGGTGCGCATGTGGATGATGCGGGTGACCGTGTCGCCGCCGACGATCGCGGCCTCGATCTTCTTGATGTCGTCGAGGCCGGCGGCCTCACCGAGCAGCAGCGACTTGGTCTCGGCGGCCAGGACGAGGGCGATCAGGACGAGCAGGACACCGATGCAGAGGGTGCCGATGCCGTCCCAGACGCCGTCGCCGGTGAGCAGGGAGAGGCCGACGCCGCCGAGGGCGAGGAGCAGACCGATGAGCGCGCCGAAGTCCTCCAGCAGGACGACGGGCAGCTCGGGTGCCTTGGCGCGGCGGATGAACTCCTTCCAGGAGAGCGTGCCGCGCAGGCCGTTGGACTCCTTGATGGCCGTGCGGAAGGAGAAGCCCTCGGCGACGATCGCGAAGACGAGGACGCCGACCGGCCAGTACCAGTGCTCCAGGTCGTGCGGGTGGCGGACCTTCTCGTAGCCCTCGTAGATGGCGAACATGCCGCCGATGGAGAACAGGACGATCGAGACGAGGAAGGCGTAGATGAACCGCTCGCGGCCGTAGCCGAAGGGGTGCTGCGGGCTCGCCTGGCGCTGCGCCTTCTTGCCGCCGACGAGCAGCAGGAACTGGTTGCCGGAGTCGGCGAGCGAGTGGACGCCCTCGGCGAGCATCGAGGAGGAGCCGCTGAACGCGAACGCCACGAACTTCGATGCCGCGATGGCGAGGTTGGCGCCGAGTGCCGCCACGATCGCCTTGGTACCGCCTGACGCGCTCATGTGTTCGCGTTGTCCCTTCGCCTCTGTCGTCTCGGTGCGTACGTCCGGACGAGTGCCCGGCTTTGCCCGGCCTTTGCCGGTGGGCCATTCTTGCAGCCCGGCCGGGCACTGGTGCGTCAGGTATCCACAACCCCGGTCATATGATCCACAGGCTGTCCACAGCCCCGGTCATACGATCACGGTGGCGCGGAAGACGGTGCCCGCGCCCGAGATCTTTGCCCGCTCGCCGGCCGGGACGAAGACCGACTGACCGGGACGCAGTTCGTGCTCGCCCGCGCGGACGGTACCGGCCGTGCAGAGCAGGATCTGCGGGGTGTCCCGGGTGAGGTCGTGGGCGGCGCCGCCCTCGGGGAGGACGTACCGGGAGAGCCGGAACTCGTCGATCGGGGTCTCGTAGACCTCCTCGCCGTCCTCGGAGGCCTCCGGGCGCAGCACGCCCGGGTCGCTCGGCTCGAAGCGGACGACGCGCAGGAGTTCGGGGACGTCGACGTGCTTCGGGGTCAGGCCGCAGCGCAGGACGTTGTCGGAGTTGGCCATGATCTCGACGCCGAGACCGCTGAGGTAGGCGTGCGGGATGCCGGCGCCGAGGAACAGGGCCTCGCCGGGCTGGAGCCGGACGTGGTTGAGCAGCATGGCCGCGATGACGCCGGGGTCGCCCGGGTAGTGGTGGGCGATGTCGGCGTAGGGGGCGTAGGCGCCGCCGAGGCGGGTGCAGGCGGCGGTGGCCTCGGCGACCGTGTGGGCCATCTCCTCGGGGTCGGCGCTGAGGATCGCGGTGAGGACCTCCCGCAGGGCCGCGTCCGCGGGGTGGGCGTGCAGCAGGTCGACGTACGGCTTGAGGGAGTCGACGCCGAGCCCGTCGAGCAGGCCGGCGGCCCCGACCGGGTCGCGGAAGCCGCACAGGCCGTCGAACTCGGTGAGGGCGCAGATCAGTTCGGGCTTGTGGTTGGCGTCCTTGTAGTTGCGGTACGGGGCGTCGACCGGGATGCCGCGCCGCTCTTCGTCGGCGTACCCCTCCTCGGCCTGCTTCAGGTCGGGGTGCACCTGGAGGGACAGGGGCGCGCCGGCGGCGAGGATCTTGAGCAGGAACGGCAGGTGGGGGCCGAACCTGGCGACCGCGCGGGTGCCGAGTTCCCGTTCCGGGTCCGCCTCGATGACGTCGACGAGGGTCCCGCGCGCGGTGCGTGACGGGGCGCCCGGGTGCGCGCCCATCCACATCTCCGCCTGGGGTTCGCCGGTCGGCTCGACGCCGAGGAGGTGCGGGATGGCGGTGGTCGAACCCCAGGCGTAGGGGCGGATGGTGTTGTCGAGGCGGTCCATGTGTCTTCTCTGTCTCCGTACGTACGCTGCTCGGCCGCGCCGGCGACTGTGCCGGTCGCGGCGCCGGGGGCGGGCTCGGGTCGTCCGGCCCGCGGCAAGATCAGGCCCCGGAAGCGAGCGCCAGGTAAACGGCGGCGAAATCCGTGACGGCGATCAGTTCCGCGAGGGTCTCCAGTTCGCCGCCCTCCTCCGGTTCGAGTTCGCTGATCGCCGTGTCGTGGCTGAGGGCCACGTCGCGGGCGGCGGGGGCGGCGGTGAGGCCGGTGATCGGCCGGTCGCGGAGCAGCACCACGCGCGCGTGCAGCGCGGGCGGCTCCTCGACGCGGTCGCGGAAGAAGTCGTCCGGGTCGGCGCTGGCGGCGAGCGGGCCGGCCAGCAGGGCACCGTGCGCGGCCAGCGCCTCGGGCAGTTCGGCGACCAGGGCGGGGCGGCCGGCGAGTTCGGCGAGCGCAGCGGCGAAGCGGCGGCCCGCCGGACCGGCCGAGACACCTTCCGTCCACACCAGAGGCAGCGCGTCGGCGAGTTCGGCTGCCAGGGTCTTCGCCGGGTTGCTGTAGGTCGCGATGGCGGGGCCGCAGCGCTCGGCGATGTGGTCGAGGCGGTCGGCGACCTTCTCCAGGGCGTCCGGCGGGGCGGTGATCAGGCCGATGCGGTCCAGGAGCGCGAGCAGCGGGGTCAGCAGCGCCCAGAAGACGCCCGGGGAGGAGGCGGCGAGCGGTTCCTCCTGGTCGTACGGCGCCGTGGCCATCGGTACGAACAGGCCGTGCGCGCCGGCGACCGCTTCGGCGAGCGGGGTGCGGGGCGGGGCCACGGCGACGACGGAGCAGCCGCGGCGGTAGGCCTGGTCGGCGAGGAGGGACAGGCTCGGTTCGGTGCCGTCCGGGGTCGCGATCAGCAGCAGGTCCACGGAGCCGGCCCAGCCCGGGAGTTCCCAGCGCAGGGCGCCCGCGGCCGGGGCGACGCCGGTGGGGGCGAGCCGCACGACGGGGCTGCCGGGGCCGGCCAGGGTGCCGAGGAGGTCGGCGGTGTGGGTGGCGGCGGCGCCGGGGCCCGCGATGAGGACCGCGCGGGGGCGGCCGTCGGGCTTGAGCTCGCCGACGCCGGCCTCGGGGGCGTGCCGGGCGGCGGTGCGGACGCGGGCGCCGGCCTCCGCCGCGCCGCGGAGCAGACCCCGGCGGTCGGCCTCGGCGAGGCCTTCCGGGGTGTCGAGCAGCGATTCGTCCAGCATGGGCGGCAGCCTCCGATCGCCGGGATCCTGGGGTGCTACGAGGTGACGGTGCTCGTCACTCGGGGCGGCGGGCCTCGTCGACCAGCAGGACCGGGATGCCGTCGCGTACCGGGTAGGCGAGGCCGCAGTCCTGGCCCGTGCAGATCAGCTCGGTGTCCTGCTCCTTCAGAGGGGCGTGGCAGGCCGGGCAGGCGAGGATCTCCAGGAGACCGGCTTCGAGCGGCATGGGCTGTCCCTTCGGAGGGCGTACGGGTGTTTGTGCATATGCCTGGTCAGCGTACCGCTCATGGGCAGACCGCTCAGCCCCTGATGATCGCCAGGGCCTCGTCGCGGATCTTCGTCATGGTGGCCTCGTCCTTCGCCTCGGCGTTCAGGCGGAGAAGGGGCTCCGTGTTGGACGGGCGGACGTTGAACCACCAGTCGGCCGCGGCGACCGTGAGGCCGTCGAGGTCGTCCAGGGTGACGCCGGCGCGCCCCTCGTACGCGGTGCGGATCGCGGCGAGGCGGGCGGACTGGTCGGCGACGGTGGAGTTGATCTCGCCGGAGCCGGCGTAGCGGTCGTACTGGGCGACCAGGGCGGACAGCGGGCCCTCCTGGCCGCCGAGGGCGGCGAGGACGTGCAGGGCGGCCAGCATGCCCGTGTCGGCGTTCCAGAAGTCCTTGAAGTAGTAGTGGGCGGAGTGCTCGCCGCCGAAGATCGCGCCGCTGCGGGCCATCTCCGCCTTGATGAAGGAGTGGCCGACGCGGGTGCGGACGGGGGTGCCGCCGTTCTCCTTCACCACCTCCGGGACCGTGCGGGACGTGATCAGGTTGTGGATGACCGTGCCCGTGCCGCCGTTGCGGGCGAGTTCGCGCGCGGCGACCAGCGCGGTGATGGCGGACGGGGAGACGGGGTCGCCGTGCTCGTCGACGACGAAGCAGCGGTCGGCGTCGCCGTCGAAGGCGATGCCGAGGTCGGCGCCCTCCACCGGGACCCGCTTCTGCAGGTCCACGAGGTTGGCCGGGTCGAGGGGGTTGGCCTCGTGGTTCGGGAAGGTGCCGTCCAGTTCGAAGTACATCGGGACGAGGGTCAGGGGCAGGCCGGCGAAGACCGGGGGGACCGTGTGGCCGCCCATGCCGTTGCCGGCGTCGACCACGACCTTCAGGGGGCGGATGGCGGTGAGGTCGACCAGGGAGCGCAGGTGCGCCGCGTAGTCCTCCAACGTCTCGCGCGCGGAGAGGGTTCCCGGCCGGTCCACCGGGTCCGGGGCGCCCTCCGCCAGCCAGCGCTCGACCAGTTCGCGGATCTGCGCGAGCCCCGTGTCCTGGCCGACGGGCGCGGCGCCCGCGCGGCACAGCTTGATGCCGTTGTACTGGGCCGGGTTGTGGGAGGCCGTGAACATCGCGCCCGGCAGGTTCAGCGCGCCGGAGGCGTAGTACAGCTGGTCCGTGGAGCACAGGCCGATCTCCGTGACGTCCGCACCGCGGTCCGCCGCGCCGCGCGCGAAGGCGCGGGAGAGGCCGGGGGACGAGGGCCGCATGTCGTGGCCGACGACGACGGCCGCCGCTCCCGTCACCTCCGCGAAGGCGGCGCCGAAGAGTCCGGCCAGTGTCTCGTCCCACTGGTCCGGGACCACTCCGCGCACGTCGTACGCCTTCACGATCTGCGACAGATCAGCAGTCACGGCCAACCCTCCTGAAGTCCTATGGGTGCCCACAAACTACCCGCCGGGCGTGAGGGCGCGGTGTGCGGACACCGGGTGGACGCGCGGTGGCCCCGTTTCCGTAACGCCGGGGTGGGCCGGACCGTCACGCGGGGCGGGGGTGGCGTGGGGTGGCGGTCGGCCGTGGCGCACGCCGGGGCCCGAGGGGCGGGGCGCGTCGGTCCTGGCGCTCAGTTGTCCGGGGAGCGCAGGACCCTCAGGTGGCCGCGGCGGGCGACCTCCATGGGGTCGGCGGCGCGGGATCCGCCGCCGCCCGCCTCGGCCGCGCGCTCCTGCGGGCGGGCCGCCTCGCGCACGGCGTTGGCAAGCGCTTCCAGATCGTCTCCGCTGGGCCGCGCGGGCGCGGAGGCGTCGAGGAGTCGTACGACCTCCCAGCCGCGCGGGGCGGTGAGGCGCTCGGAGTGCTCGGCGCACAGGTCGTAGCAGTGGGGTTCGGCGTAGGTGGCGAGCGGGCCGAGGACCGCGGTCGAGTCGGCGTAGACGTACGTCAGCGTCGCGACGGCGGGTCGGCCGCAGGCGGTGCGCGAACAGCGACGTACAGGGCTCACGACGTTGGACGGTACCGCACTCTTGAGCGGGCCGCGACGACTCTCCACCAGGTCACTCCCCCGTGTCGTGCTGTGAAACGCCCCACACACCCCTTTGAGCGGACTTCGTTGACCTGCATGGACGCAGGTCCGGTGCGCGCCGGACAGGACCGCATCCGGTCAGGAGTCGGCACAAAGACCGTCAATTGCCTTGAGTTCGGCGGTCTCGGAGAGTTACGGAAACGAGCCAGACCTTGGCCGAAATGGTCATCCTGTGTCATGCGGAGGCAGGGGCCGGTTGCCGCGCGGAGCCGCACGCGCGGAGGGCGCGGGGACTACCCTTCACCAGTGATGGACAACCGTGTACCGCCCCGTGCCGCCGGCCCCGGGCCCCGCCGCCGTGATCGCCACGGGCGAGGCATGCGAGGGCCGATCGCGCCCCCGCAGGTGCCGCTGGCGGCCAGCCGTGCCGAGGTGTTCGCCGACCTGGTGCAGGACTCCGTGGAACGCCTTGAGCGGCGGTGGCCGCAGCTGGCCGACATCGACTTCCTGGTGCTGGAGGTGCCCCGGTTGCAGGGGCACGGGGATCAGGTGGCGTGGGCGGACGATGCCGTTCCGCTCGGTGGGGTGGTCCCCGCGCGGGACGGGCGGCGGGCCCGGGTGGTGGTGTACCGGCGGCCGGTGGAGATCCGGACCAAGGGGCGCGACGAGCGCGCCGCGCTGGTGCACGAGGTGGTCGTGGAGCAGGTGGCCGAGCTGCTGGGGCTGACGCCGGAGACCGTGGACCCCCGGTACGGGGAGGACTAGGCGCCTTCGCCGGTCCGGTGCCGGGCGGGGGCGGGGCCGCTCGACGGCGGCCGGCCGCCCCGGCCCCTCACTTCTGCAGGATCGACAGATCCTGCTCCGTTGTCGGTACCGACACCGTTCCGCGGTCGTTCGAGAGGGTCTGGATGGTGAAGCCGGGGACGCCCCCCTCGGTGGCCGCGAGGGTGCGGGAGGCGTAGACGGGGGCACCGGAGACCTGTTCGACCGTGAGGGCGTACGTGCCCTTCAGGCCCGCCGGGGCGGGGACGTCGACGTTCTGGGTGGTGCCGGACTTGATCGTGTACGTCTTGGTCACCGGGGTCCCGCCCTCGCTGCCCGCCGACGCCGTCACCTTGACCGTGGCCGTGCCGGTGGGGGCCGTCAGGGCGAGCGTCGTGCCCTTCGCGCTGTTGTCGGCGGAGGTCGCGCGCGTGCCGACGGCGGCCGCGGCCGGGATGAACGCCGTCTCCTTCTTGTCGCCCTTGCCGCGCACCACCTCGAGCGCCGCGACCACCGGGACCGCCTGGTCGGTGGGCGTGAGGACCAGGGAACCGGCCTCCCCACGGGTGACGTCGCCGAGGTCGACCGCCGTGGTCATGCCGGACTTCACGTGCACCGTCTCGTGGCCGGCCGGGGTGATCAGGCCGTCGGGGAAGGCCAGGCGGACCTTCAGGTCGGCGTCGTCGTCGCCGGGGGTGAAGGCGATCAGACGGACGTCGGTGGCGTCCTTGGGGATGCCGGGCAGGACCTGGCTGCCGGCCGGGTCGGCGGCAGCGGCCAGCCAGTCCCCGCCGGCCTTGTCGTCCAGGGCCTGCACGGCCGCGCCGACCCGGCCGCTGCGCACGCTGACGTGCACGGTCAGACCGGCCTGCCGCTCGTCGGTGAGCGTCGAGAGCAGGACGGGCTCGCTCGCGTGCGGCTTGACGGTGAGGTTCTCGCCCAGCGGGGACTTGATCGCGCCGTCCTTGCCGTACAGCTCGATGTCCACCACGGCGGCGGAGTCGTCGGGGTTGGTCAGGTGGACGTAGTCGGTGCGGCCGGTGGCGGTGCTGGCGCCGGGGAACCAGAACTCGGTGTCCGGGCCGGTGCAGTTGACGCCCAGCAGGCCCCGGCCGTTGCCCGCGGCGACCTCGGTGGTCTCCTGCACGGTCCAGCCCGGCGCGAAGCCGCCGTCCGCGGTGCCGATCAGCGCGGGTGCCTCGGCGCCGGAGGTCTCGCCGGTGGCCGGCGTGCCCGGCGTCTTCGGGGTGAGCACCGGCTCGTCGGTCTTCTTCCCGGCGCCCTTGCCCTTCCGGCTGCCGTCCGTGCCGTCGGCCGACTGCCCGCCGGCCGCCTGGAGCCGGGCCTTGCCGCCGCTCCCGCTGCCCTGGGTGACGGGCGTGAACGACGTGTACGCCGTGTCGGCGATGTCCGACATGCTCGGCGCCGGGCAGAGCAGGCTGGTGCGCTCCACGGGCAGCCGGGCCGCCGCGCGGGGGGCGGCACCGGACGCGGACGGCGACTCGAACGCGGCGAACGCGGTGACGGCGGCCAGCGCGGCCGTGCCGGCGAACAGGGACAGGGTGGTGCGGTTCACTGCTGGCTCCCGTCGGGGCGCTGGCTGCCGGTGCCGTGGGGGTGCTGGGACGGGTCGTAGCCCTGCTGGGCCGGGTCGTACGCCGGGTCGTAGCCCTGCTGGTAGGCCGCCGGGTCGTACGGCGTCTGACCGGGGGCGCCGCTGTAGCCGTACGGGTCGTACGGCGCCGTCTGGTAGGGGTCGGACTGCTGGTACGGCTGCTGGTACTGCTGCTGCTCGTAGCCGGTCGCGGTCTGGTACGGGTCCGTGCCGTAAGCGGCGTTCCCGGCGTTCCCGTACGTGGCCGGGTCCCACTCGTCGTACGCCTGCTGGTGCGGTACGGCGGCCGGGGGCTGCTCGGGCTGCGCGGGCGTGCCGGGCTGCTCCTCGGCGGCGGCTTCCTCCGCCTGGGCGCGCAGACGGCGGGCGCGGCGGCCCTCGCCCGCGGTGGCCTGGGCGGGCAGGGGCTGCTCCTCGGGCAGGTCGTCGTCGACGTCGCGGCGACGGCCGGGCAGGGCGAGGACGACCAGGACGACGGCCAGCGCACCCTGGGCCCAGAGCCAGGCCGTGTGGGCGATCGGGGCGTCGTAGGTGACGTCCAGCCGGCCTCCGCCGGAGGGCAGTTGGAAGCCCTGGGCCCAGCCGTCGACGGTGGTCCGGGTGAGCGGCTTGCCGTCGAGGGTGGCCGTCCAGCCGTCGGCGGCGCTGTCGGCGAGACGCAGGACGCGGCCGGCGGGGCCGGAGGGGATCGTCGTGTGGATCTCGACCGGTCCCGCGGTGACCGGCCGGGCCTTGCCCGAGCCGGAGGCGGGCACGATGGCCGCGCGGCCGACCTGCTGGTCGACGCGCCACAGGGCACTGCCGTTCTGCTGGCTGAGCCGGGACAGGCCGGGGGTGGCGTCGAGGACGCGGGTGATGTCGCGGGGGGCGCCCTTGTGGACGAGGACGTAGCGCACGGCGAAGCCGCCGAGTTCGTCGGCCTGGTCGGCGCCGGAGCCGGCGACGAGGTTGGCGACGGTCTTGTCCAGGCGGGCGTTGCCGCCGTCGGCGGCGGTGAGTTCGGCGTCGCCCATGCGGGCGCCCGAGCCGCGGACCAGGGTGTAGCGCACGCGCGCGGTGGAGTCGCTGTCGAGGACCAGGGTGCGGGCCTGGTCGCCGCCGCTGGAGTCCTCGGCGACGAACGCGGGCACCTGGGCCGGGTCGCGGCGCTCCAGCGGGCCGTCGGCGCCGCGGAGCATCCAGCCGGTGGCGACGAGCAGGGGGCCGGCGGCCGAGGCGAAGGCGATGAGGGCGGCGACGGGCTGGCGCCAGCCGAAGCTCTGCTCGGCCACGCGCGCGCGTGCGCCGTCGGCGCCGAGGGCGGCCGCGGCCAGCAGGGCGATGCCGTAGACGAGGGTGGCCGGTCCGGCCCAGGCGGACTTGTTGGACAGGACCGCGAAGACGAGGCCGACCAGGGCGACGGCCCAGGCGACGCGGATGCCGAGCTGCCGCTCGGAGCGCAGGAGGGCGGCGAGCGCGGCCAGCACGATGCCGATGAGCATCAGGCCGTGCACGGTGCCGGGGCCGCCGGGCGCGGCGCCGAGCAGGTCGAGCGCGGAGGCGGCCGAGGGGCCGTACTCCAGGCCGGCCTCCCGGAAGAAGCCGGTCGGCAGGAGGGTCAGCGACCAGGGGGCGAGGAGCAGCAGCGGGGTGCCGAGCTGGGCGAGGAAGCGCAGGCCGTGGGCGACGAGGTCGCCGCGGCGCAGCACCAGTACGCCGAGGCCGAGCAGCAGGGCGATGGGCCAGACGATCGGGGTGAAGGCGGTGGTGACGGTCAGCAGGAGCGCGTACGCCCAGGTGGCGCGCCAGCTCAACCAAATCCGAGTAGAAGGTCCCAAGCACCTCGCAGTCA
>NZ_JBEXKG010000152.1:0-18093 GCF_040609555.1 Streptomyces sp. NPDC004658 | reverse complement strand
GGCCGCCCGCCGCGGCGGGCGGCCCGCTCGATCGTGCTCTTTTCCCGGATCTCCACCGCACTTGTGCTCCAGTTCCAGAGGAAACGCATGCAAACGCCCCACCCCTTCCTCCACCGCGCGGCGACCGGCCGCCCCTACTTCAGCGCCGACGGCGAGACCTACCTCGCTCCGACCCCCCTGCGCGACCTCCGGAAGACCCAGCCGCTGCGCGTGCTGTCCGAGGAGGACTTCGCCTTCTGGCAGACGTACGGCTACGTCGTCGTACGGGAGGCCATCACGCCCGGCGAGGCCAAGGCCCTGCTGGACTTCGCCTGGGAGTTCCAGGGACTCGACCCAGACCGCCCCGACACCTGGTACGAGGAGCCCGAGTTCCGCTCCGAACTCGACCGGCACCTGTTCATCTACGGCTTCGTCGAGGCCTACCACCACCAGCTCATCTGGGACAGCCGGCAGAACCAGCGCGTCTACGACGCCTTCGTGGACGTCTGGGACAGCCCGGAACTGTGGGTCACCCTGGACCGCCTCAACCTCAACCCGCCGAACAAACTCACCCGGTCGCGCTCCCACATCGAACCCACCGACGAGGGCTTCGACATCGAGCTGCACTGGGACGTCGACACCACCCTCGCCGTCCTGCCGCAGCGGGTGCAGGGCATCATCGCGCTCACCGACACCCGCCCCGAACTCGGCGGCTTCCAGTGCGCGCCCGAACTCTTCCGCCGCTTCGAGGAGTGGCGTCTCACCCAGCCGTCCGGCCGCGACCCGGTCCGCCCCAACACCGACCGTGCCGAGTTCCCGGTGGTGCGCCCCGAACTCCAGGCCGGCGACCTGCTGATCTTCAACGGGCTGCTCGCCCACGGCGTCGCGCCCAACGTCTCCGACAACGCTGTCAGAGCCGTCCAGTACCTGTCGATGATGCCCGCGCTGGAGGAGCACACGGCCCTGCGCGACTCCCGCGTGGAATCCTGGCGCACCCTCGCCACCCCCGACTGGAACGCCACCCTGCTCGGCGACGCCCGCGAGCCCGAAGCCCTCCGCTACGGTCCCGCCGAACTCAACGACCTGGGACGCAGGCTGCTCGGCCTCGACCCCTGGGCCGCCGCGGAAGGTGCCCGGTGAACCGCGTCTGCCTCACCCTGCCCACCAACCGGGCCTGCTCCGCCACCCTCACCGCCCTGCACGCCGAAGCCGCCTACGCCGCCCGGCACTTCGGCGCCGACGTCCAGCTGCTCGTCCTGGACTCCGCCGACGACCGCACCCGGGCCGAGCACGCCCGCACGCTCGCCGCCCTGCCCGCGCACCAGGGCGTGACCGTCCACCACCACGACGAGGCGGCCCAGCGGGACCTCCTGCGCCGGATCATCCGGAAGGCGGGCCTGCCCGAGCCGGACCGCCTGCTGCACCTCATGCTCCCGCCCGCCGTCTCCTACGGCGCCTGCACCAACCGCGCGTTCCTGCTGGCCACCGCCCTCGGCTGCGACTCGGTGCACCGCCGCGACTCCGACAGCACCTACCAGCGCCACGCCGGGCAACCGGTGTTCCCCGTCCACCACGAGCTGCCCTGGCTCGGCCGCCCCGCCGCCGAGGCCGCGGCCGCCGTCACCCGCACCGACCTCATCCCGGCACTGGCCGACCGCCCGGTCTCCCTGGCCGGAGCCTCCTTCATCGGCGAACTCTCCGTGGACCTCGGCGAGATACGACGCCTGGACGAGGCCGTCTACCACGACGTGGTCGGCCTCTGGGCCCCCGGCGACTGGCCGGAGGACCGCAGGCGCGCCCTGGTCGAGGAGTCCTTCACGGGCGCGGGCACCGCCCCCTTCACCGGGGACCACTCCACCCTCACCGTGGTCGACCCCATGCGCGTCGACATGTGCAACATCGCCTTCGACCGCGCGGTGTACGAGCGCGTCCCCCTCCCGCCCGCCACCGACACCATCGGCAGCGACTACTTCCTCCTCCACCTCGTCCATGACGCGGGGCTGCCCGGCATCCTGCACAACCGCCACATCGAGAACTTCCACACCCCTGAACGCCGCACCGACACCGGCTTCCCGGCCTACCAGCGCCGCTTCGTGAAGTTCCTGCTGTCGATGCTCTACTTCCACGCCGTGTACGACCGGATGGCGGCGGAGGGCGCGGGGCTGCTGGACGAGCGTCAGCGGGTCCGGCCCGAGCGGATCGTGGAGTTCCTCCGCGCGAGCACGGGGCTGGACCGCTCCGAGAACATCTGGCGCCTGGACCGGGTGGACACGGCGTACCGCAAACTGGGCGGCCGGTACGCGGCGTTCGCGGACCGACTCGCGGCAGACCGGGCCCGGTTACTGGACGAGGCCGAACAGGACATCGCATCCTTCGCGGACCTGATCGAGGCCTGGCCCGCACTGATAGAGGCGGCCCGGCCATGAGCGCCCCACAGGGGCGCGGGGCCCCGTCCGACATGCGGCTGCCGCCGCGTGGGCGCGACCAGCCACGACGGAGCGGCAGCCGCACGACGGACCACCTCCACTACGACCTCACCGGCATAGAGCACCAATACGACACCCTGCTCGCCGAGTTGCCCGGCACCCGCATCCGCTTCGCACTCAAGGCCTGCCCGGTCGACGACGTCCTGCGCTGCCTGACCGCCAGAGGCGCCGGCTTCGACGCGGCGAGCCCCGCCGAGATCGAGCAAGCCCTCCGCTGCGGTGCGGACCCCGACCGCATCCACTACGGCAACACCATCAAGTCCGACCACGACATCGCCGAGGCCCACCGCCTGGGCATCCGCACGTTCGCCACCGACAGCGTCGAGGACGTCACCGCCGTCGCCGCGCACGCGCCCGGCGCCCGCGTGTTCTGCCGCCTCGCCACCAGCGGGGACGGCGCCCTGTGGGGCCTGAACCGCAAGTTCGGGTGCGCACCGGACGACGCCGTCCGCGTCCTGACCACGGCCCGCGCCGCCGGCCTCGTCCCGGCGGGCCTGTCCGTGCACGTCGGTTCCCAGCAGATGACCGGCGAGGCCTGGCAGCAGGCCCTGGACACCCTCGCCGGCACCCTGACGGCGCTGGCCGGGCAGGGGATCGCACCCGACCATGTGAACCTCGGCGGCGGGCTGCCCGCGCTCGGCTACCTCGACCGGCGCGGCAACCCCCTCGACCCGCCGCTGGACAAGATCTTCACCGTGCTGCGCGAGGGCATGGAACGCCTGAACGCGCTGGCCGCCGCGCCACTCGACTTCGTGCTGGAGCCGGGGCGCCACCTGGTCGCCGACCACGGCGTGATCCACGCCCACGTGGTGCGGCTGACCGAGCGGACGCAGCCGGACGGCCGACGCGCCCGCTGGCTGTACCTGAGCGTGGGCAAGTTCAACGGCCTGTACGAGATGGACCAGGTGACCCACCCGCTGGTCTTCCCGGGGCGGGAGACCGAGGAGCACGTCCCCGCGATCGTCGCCGGACCCACCTGCGACAGCGACGACGCCTACGGCGGCGGCCGCCACCCGGTGCGCGTGCCCCGGTCCGTCGGCTCCGGCGACCCGGTCCGGATCCTCTCCGCCGGCGCCTACGCCGGCAGCTACATGACCCGGGGGTTCAACGGCATCCGCCCGCTGCCGACCGTGTGCACCCGTGGGCAGGAAGGACACCACTGAGATGACAGGTCTCATACGCGGCATCACCGAGGCCGACTGGCCCCAGGTGGCCGCCCTAGAGGCCGCGGCGTACGCGGACACCTCGCTCACGGAGGGCGAGGCGGGCCTGCGGTCCCGGGCCCGGGCGGGCACCAGCTTCGTCCTGGAGGCCGACGGCCGGATCGCGGGCTACGTCCTCGCCCTGCCGTACCCGCGGTTCCAGTGCCCGGACCTGACCCGCCCGGAGCAGGTCGCCCACCACGCCACGAACCTGCACCTGCACGACCTGGTCGTCGGCGCGCCCCTGCGGCGCCGGGGCCTGGGTACCCGTCTGGTCCGGCACCTCACGGACGCGGCGCGCGCCCGGGGCTTCGCGACCATGTCGCTGGTCGCGATCGCCGGCAAGGAGTCCTTCTGGCGGGCCAACGGCTACCGCCCCCACCACGAGGCGCGCGTGCCGGACGGCTACGGCGGCGGCGCGGTGTACATGTCGGCGCAGGTCGCCGTCCTGCGGAAGGCGAGCTGATGGCCGCACCCTCCTTCCGGCGCGCCAAGTGGTCGATCGCGGCCCTGTTCTGCTTCCTCGGCTTCCAGTACGGCACCTGGGTGTCCCGGCTGCCCGCGCTGAAGGCCCGGCTGGACCTGGGCGCCGGCGAGGTGGGTCTGCTGCTCATGGCCTGCGGGGCCGGCGCGGCGGCCTCCTTCCCGCTGGTCGCCGTCCTGATGCGGCGGCTCGGCTCCCGCCTGCTGTCCCTCGTCTCCGCCGCCGCCCTGATCGCCGTCCTGGCCGCCCTGTCGGCCGTTCCGGACTACCCGCTGGCCCTGCTCGCCGTGTGCGCCGACGGCGTCGCGGTCGGCTGCCTCAACGTGGCCATGAACGCGCAGGGCGCCGCACTGGAGAGCGCCCACGGGCGTACGGCCATGTCCCAGCTGCACGCCACCTTCAGCGGCGGTCTGCTCGCCGCCGCCCTGCTGGCCTCCGGCGTGACCACCCTGACCGCGTCCGTCCCGGCCCACTTCGGCGTGGCCGGTCTCCTGTTGCTGCTCCTGCTCGCCGGCGCCCGGCCGGGCCTGCTGACCCACCGGGAGCCGGACCCCGCGGCCCCGGACGGCGCGAAGCGCCGCGGCCGCCGCGGCCTGCCCTCCGGAACGACCCTGCTCATGGGCTGCGCCATGGCGTTCGGCACGATCACCGAGGGCGCGATGAACGACTGGTCGACGCTCTACATGAAGGACGTCGTGAGGGCGTCGGCGACCGTCGCCCCGCTGGGCATCGCGGTCGTCTCCGTGATGATGCTGCTGGCCCGGGTGTGCGCGGACCGCTGGCGCACCCGCTGGGGCGACGGTCGCGTGGTGCGGGCCGGCAGCGCGGTGGCCGCCGTGGGCCTCGCCCTCGCGCTGCTCGCCGGGGGAGTGGTGCCCACGCTGCTCGGCTTCGCCTGCGTCGGGCTCGGCGCGGCGGCCGTCACTCCATGCGTGTACGTGGCGGCGGCCGCCCGCGGCGCGGACGCGCTGGCGCTGGTCGCCGCGATGGGCACCACGGGCCTGCTGGCCGGCCCCGCCCTGATCGGCTTCGTCGCCGGCGCGACGGACCTGACCGCGGGGATGGCCACGGTGGCGGCCTCCGCCCTGATTGTGACGGCGACCGCCTTCCGGATCCCGTGGCGGGCCCCCGCTCCCGAACCGGAACCGGTCGGCTGAGGCCCGCCGGTCCGCTCGTCGGTTCCGCGTGACCGCCCCGGGCCGGCCGTGCGTCGCGGGGGAGATCTCTACGCTCTTCGGCGGCGGCCCGGGGCGCGTGACGCCGAGTTCTCCTCCCAGGGGCTGTGCATCCGGGCGGAGTCCAGCAGGTGCTCGCCGTAGAGGTCCTGCAGCCAGTTGCTCTGGTAGATGGTGTCGAGGTAGCGCTCGCCGAGGTCGGGGGCTATCGCCACCGCCGTGAGGTCACGGGTGCCGTGCCGGGCCAGCCAGTCCGTCGCGGCGCTCACCACGGTCCCCGTGGAGCCGCCGAACAGGAAGCCCCGCCGGGCCAGGCGGTGACAGGTGCGGATGGTGTCCGCCTCCTCCACCCGGACCACCTCGTCCACGTACTCCTCGTCGAGCAGCGGGGGGCGCATGCTCATGCCCAGGCCCGGGATCATCCGGCGGCCGGGGGTGCCGCCGAAGGCCACCGAGCCCACGCTGTCCACGGCGACGATCCGGACCGGCCGGTGCCACTTGCGGAAGTAGCGGGCGCAGCCCATCAGCGTCCCGGCGGTGCCCGTCCCGACGAACAGCACGTCGAGGCGGGGGAAGTGGACGGCGATCTCCGGTGCCGTCGTACGGAAGTGCGCCCGCCAGTTGCCCGCGTTGGTGTACTGGCTGAGCCACACGTAGCGGTCGTCGGAGGCGCACAGCGAGCGGACGTATTCGAGCCGCGTACCCAGGAAGCCGCCGTTGGCGTCCAGGTCGGTCACGACGTGCACATGGCTGCCGAGGGCTTCCATCAGCAGTTTCGTCGACAGGTTGCACCGGGAGTCCGTGACGCACAGGAACCGGTAGCCCTTGCTGGCGGCGATCATGCTGAGCGCGACGCCCAGGTTTCCGGACGAGGACTCCACGAGAATGGAATCCGGGGTCAGGGATCCTTCCCGCTCGGCGCTCTCCACCATCTCCTTCGCGGCCTTCAACTTGATGGAGCCGGCGAAGTTGAAGCCCTCGCACTTGAGGTAGAGGCGGTGTCCGAAAATCGACTCTAGATCGATGAAGAGACTTCCTTCGTTGAAGGCGTGGGGAGCGGAGATGACGGGCACGGCAGGCCTCCTGGTCCCTGGGCTGAGGGCAACGGCCTCAGCCGTACCGGCGCAGATCGTGGAAGAAGTCGTCGATGAGGCGGAGTTCCCCCGCCCGGGCCACTTGGTCGTAGACGTACTTGCCGACGGCCAGGTCGAGGACGCCCAGGCCGAAGGGCGAGAAGACCACCGGCTGGTCGTGGGGCGGGGCGGCCCGTCCCTGGAGCACGTCGTACAGGGTCCCGTTGAGGAAGTCGCGGTTCCCGGTGCGCTGCTCGACCAGGTGCGGGGAGGTGTCCGCCTTCAGGCAGTGCTCCACGTCGTCCACGAAGTTGGCCGAGGCGAGCAGGACCTCGGGCGCGAGGTCGCGCAGCGACACGTGCAGCACCAGGGGGTTGTGGCTGAACCAGCCCGGGTCCGTGACGTGGGGCCGGCCCGCGACGGTGGCGAAGACCACCAGGTCGCTGGAGCGGACCAGGTCCTCGGCGCTGTCGTGGACGGTGACCTGCCCGGTGGCGCCGGCCTGGCGCAGATAACCGCAGAACCCGGCGGTGCTGTCGGCGGACACGTCGTGCACGCCGACGGCGTCGAAGGTCCAGCCGGAGCCGGCCAGGAACGTGTGGATGTACCGGGCGATCAGGCCGGTGCCGAAGAACCCGACGCGACGGGGACGGCTCCGGGTGCGGCTGAGCCAGTCGGCCGCCAGCGCGGCGGAGGCCGCGGTCCGGGTGGCGCTGATGACGGAACTCTCCAGGCACGCGAACGGGTAGCCGGTGTCGTGGTCGTTGAGGATCAGCACCGCGGAGGCCCGGGGCAGCCCGGTCCGCACGTTGTCGGGGAAGCTGGAGATCCACTTCAGCCCGTCCACCCGCGCCGAGCCGCCGATGGAGGCGGGCAGCGCGATGATCCGGGCGGTCGGACGGTCGGGGAAGCGCAGGAAGTACGAGGGCGGGTTGACCGAGTCCCCGGCGCCGTGCAGCCGGTAGGTGGCCTCCACCAGGTCCACCAGCTCCTTCTCGCGCCCGCCGAGGGCCTGCTCCACCTGCTTGCCGGAGATCACCGCGAAGGAGGGCACAGAGCCCGGTTCGGGCGTGTCCGGTTCGGTGGCGGTCGACAGCATGTCGGTCATCGGTGGCTCGCCTCCCCCGTCGGGCAGGAGTCGGCCAGGCGCCGCGGCTCGGCCATGCCGACCAGCACCTGACGCTCGCCGGTGTACGCCTCCCGGCTGTGCGCGGTGGCGATGTTGTCCACGAGCATCAGGTCGCCGGCCTGCCAGGGCTCGCGCCGGGTGTGCTCCTCGTAGGTGGCGTTCAGGAGCTGGACGACGTCCTCGCCGATCGGGCTGCCGTCGCCGTAGCGGGTGTTGAAGGGCAGGCTGTCGGCGCCGTACTCGTCCACCAGGTACTCGCGCACCTCCGGGGCCAGCGTCCACTCGTTGAGGAACGCGATCTGGTTGAACCAGCACCGCCTGCCGGTGACCGGGTGCCGTACGACGGCGCAGCGGCGCTGCTCGGTGCGCAGGGACCCGTCGTCCTGCCAGTGGACGTCGATGGCGTTGGCCCGGCAGTAGCGTTCGATCTCGGCGCGGTCGCCGGTGCCGAACGACTCCTCCAGGGACGCCCCGATCTCCTCGTTGTAGCTGCGGGTCAGCAGCCAGCCCTCCCGCTCGAACCGCTCGGTCAGCTCGGCGGGCAGGGCCTGGAGGACCTGCGCGGCGTCGGCGACCGCGGTCGCCCCGCCCTGCTCGGGCGCGGTCAGGCAGGCGAAGAGCAGCAGACCGGGCACCTCCAGCGGGTAGCTCAGCTCGTGGTGCATGCACATCGGCTGGTTGGCCGGCCACGGCGTGGAGGAGTACAGGCCCCGGCCGTGGTCCTGCCGGGGGGCGAAGGCCTCCCGCTCCGGCATGAGCGTCCCGGCCAGCCGTGCGAAGACGGCACCGACCTGGTCCGCGTCCTTCAGGGCGAGCCCGCGGACGAGCAGCGCCCCGTGCTCGGTGACCTGGGCCCGCAGCGCCTCGCGGTGTTCGGCCGCCCAGCTCGCGGGGTCGGCGGGCCGGTCCACGCGCAGCAGCGCGGGTCTGTCCGGCCGCAGCTCCACGTCGAGCGGTGCTGCCAGGGATGAGGACGGCATCTCGGTGTTCCTTTCGGTCGCCCGTCGCGTGGACGTACGGGTCAGGTGGAGGCCAGGGGGACGGCCGCGCTCAGGACGGCGCGCGCGGCCTCGGCAGGCCGGGTGCGGAGGAAGTGGTGACCCCCGTCGGCCAGTTCGTGCAGGTCCACGTGCTCGGCCAGCAGCAGCCAGTCGCGGTGGCGGTCGGCGTGGCCGGCCGTGTGCGGGTCGTCGGCGGCGACCACCACCGAGACCGGCGCGGACAGCTTCGAGGGCGGCGGGGTTTCAAGGAGGGCCTGGAAGTAGCGGTGGGCGCCGACGCAGTCGTGCCGGTAGGCGGCGCCGATGTGCTCGGCGTGCCGCGCGTTCAGTTCGGCGAGCTCGGTGTAGCCGCTGTCCGCGGTCAGCCGCGCCGCGATCTCCGCGTCGCTCAGGCCCGTCAGTTCGGCGACGGCGGCGGCCCGGTCCTCGGCGGTGCCGAGCAACTGCGCCCCGAGGAACACCCGGGTGACCCGCACACCGCGCTCCTGGAGCGTCCTGGCCGTCTCCAGGGCCGGTGCGGCGCCCGACGAGTGGCCCCACAGCATGACCCGGGTCAGGCCGCGCGCCGTGATCTCGTCGGCGACCCGCGCGGCGACGTCCGCGATCGACGCGAACGGCTCCCGGTGGGCCGCCAGGTCGTGACCGGGCAGGTCCACCGCGAGGACCGCCGGACCGCTGCCGGCCAGCGCCGCCGCCATCGGGCGGTAGTTCACCGCGTTGCCACCCGCGTACGGGAAGCAGACCAGCGCGCTCTCCGGCGTGCCGTTCGCCTCCGACAGGGGCTGGAGCAGCTCCGGGCGCTGCCGGGCGGCGCCGTCGAGGAGGGCGGCCAGGTCGGCGAGCACGGGATGCCGGGTGATGTCCCGCAGGGAGACCGCGCGGTCCAGCGCGATGCTGAGCTTGACGGCCGACAGGGAGGTGCCGCCCGAGTCGAAGAAGTGGTCCGTGCGGCCGATCCGGTGCTCGGGCACGCCCAGCAGCTCGGCCCAGGCGGCCGCCAGCCGCCGCTCGGTCGGGCTGAGCGCGTCCCGCTCCGCCCGGTCCGCCGCGTCCGGTTCGGTGCCCGTTCGCGCGGCCTCCGCGGTCAGGGCCTTGCGGTCGATCTTGCCGTTGGCGGTCAGCGGCAGGCTCTCCCGCCAGTGGAAGGCCGCGGGGACCATGTAGGCGGGCAGGGCCGCCGCGAGCGCCTCGCGCAGCACGTCCGGCTCGTGGCGCCGCCCGGTGTGGAAGGCGATCAGCTGCGTGTTGCCGCCTCCCCGCTCGACGACGACCACCGCGCCGTCCCGCACCCCGGCCACCCGCAGCAGGGTGTTCTCGATCTCGCCGATCTCGATCCGGAAGCCGCGGATCTTGACCTGGCTGTCCCGGCGGCCCAGGAACTCCAGCTTGCCGCCGGGGTGCCAGCGTCCCCAGTCGCCGCCCAGGTACAGCCGCTCCCCGGGCCGGTACGGGTCCGTCCGGTACGCCTCCCGGGTCCGCTCGGGATCGTTGACGTACCCCCGGCCCACGCAGACGCCGGAGAACGCGATCAGCCCGGGAGCGCCCAGGGGCACCAGCGCCAGCTGCTCGTCCACGACGTACACGCGCACGTTGTTGACCGCGTGCCCCAGCAGTACGCGGTCGGGTACGCCGTCCAGCACCTCGTGGTTGGTGTCGTCCGAGGTCTCCGTCAGTCCGTAGGCGTTGAGCAGCCTGATGCCCGGCTGGAGCGCGAACCAGCGCTGCACCAGCTCCCGTTTCAGCGCCTCGCCGGTCACCGACACCCACCGCAGGTCCGGCAACTCCCGCGGGTGCTGCTCCAGGTACGAGACCACGACTTCCAGGTAGGAGGGCACGAGCTGGGCCACGGCCACCCGGCCCCGCACCAGCGTGTCGACGAACCGCTCCACGTCCACGACCACGTCCTGGCCGATCAGCAGGGTCCGCCCGCCGACCAGCAGCGCGGACACCAGCTGCCACAGGGAGATGTCGAAGCACTGCGGGGCGGTCTGCGCCACCACGGACCCCTCGTCGATCCCCAGGTCGTCGATCTTGGCGTACAGGTGGTTGAGCAGGCCCGCGTGCTCGCACATCGCGCCCTTCGGCTCGCCGGTGGAGCCGGAGGTGAAGAAGATGTAGGCCAGCTGGCCGGGGTCCACCCGCACCCCGGGGTCGTCGTCGGCGTGCGGCTCCGCGTACGCCGTCTCCACCGGCAGCTTCTCGACGCCCGGTACGGTGGCCAGCGCCTCGTCGAGGGTCTCGGTGCTGCCGGACTCGGTGAGGACCAGCCGGCACCCCGCCCGCGACAGCGTCGCCGCGATACGGCCGGCCGGGAAGTGCGGCTCGATCGGCAGATACGCCCCGCCCGCCTTGAACACCGCCAGCGTCGCCGCGAGCCAGTCGAGGTTCCGTTCGGTGACGACGGCGACCACGTCCTCCCGGCCCAGCCCGCGGGCCAGCAGCGCCCGCGCCAGCCGGTTGGCCCGCGCGTTCAGTTCCCCGTACGTCCACTCCCGCTCGCCGTGCACCGCGGCCACCGCCCGCGGATGCGCCCGCGCCCGCTGCTCGAACAGCTCGTGCGCGCGTGCGTCCGGCAGCGCCCGGTGCGGCCCCGCCATCCCCTCCAGCTGCTCCCGCACCTCCTCGGCCGACAGCAGACCGTGCTGGGCGTGGTCGGCGTCCGGATCGGCCGCCAGCAGCCGCAGCGCCTTCAGGTGGTAACCGCCGACACGGTCCGCGCTTCGCGCGTCCAGCACATCCGTGCGGTACCGCAGGCGCAGGCTCAGCCGGCCGCCCCGGTCGCGCCAGCGCACATGCAGCACACCGTCGTCGGCGTCGTCGGCATGGGCCTCGGCCTCCTCGGCACCCATGGGGCCGAACACAGCCTCGTACGACGGCTCGGTCAGCCCCATCTCCCGCCGCAGTTCCGGCACCGGGAACTCCCGGTGCGCCAGCACCTCCGCCTCGGCGCGCTCGGCGGCCGACACGAGGTCCCGCCAGGACCCCGGGGGCACGGTCAGCCGGCACGGCAGCGGCTCGCCGCGCACTCCGGCGGTGTACCCCGTCACCACCTCCCGCTCGCCGGACAGCGCGGCCAGCACCTTGGCGTGCGCCGCCAGCAGCAGCGCGCTCAGCGGCAGCCCCGACCGCCGCACCAGCGCGCGCACCGAGGTCACCACGTCGTCCGGGACCGGGGTCTCCTGCTCCGACGTTCCCGGAACCGGCTCCTGGACCCACCGCGGCACGGCGGTGCCGCCGCCTGCGGTCAGCACACGGCTCCAGAACTCCCGGTCCGTCTCCACGGCTTCCACGCGCGTTCCCATCGAAATCGCCTTCCTCACCTCGTGACGGACGCGCGGGCGCCGGTCGCCTGCAGGGCCCGGGCCGTGCCGCCGGGCCGGTTGCCGGCTCCCGGCATGTCCACGGCCGGGTTGCCGCCCCAGTGCGCGTTCGGGGGGACTTCCTCGCCTTTCATGAGGAAGGAATCGGGTGCCAGCACCGAGCCGTCGCCCATGGTCACGCCGTAGTGCACATGGGCGCCGACGCCCAGCGTGCAGCCGGCGCCGAGCGTGCTGCCGTCGGACTTGAACGTGCCGTCCTCCTGGGAGTGGCACTGGATCTTGCTTCCGGCGTTGAGGGTGCACTCGTCGCCGATGGTGGCCAGGGTGCGTTCGGTGATGTAGCAGCCGTCGTCGAACACCCGGCGGCCGATGCGCACTCCCAGGAGTCGCCAGACCAGGGCCTTGAAAGGCGTCCCGTTGAAGATGTTGAGATAGTGGCTCGGCATTTTCCACACGCGTTCGTGCCACCAGAAAATCGGGTGGTAGATGGAACACAGTTGTGGCGTGAGCGCCCGGAACCTCGTCAGGCAGCGCTCCACGAGAATGTAATATCCGGTGGAGAACGCGAGCGTCATGGCAAGGTAGAGGGCGATCACCACGTGCCCGACGACGCCGTACAGGTCCACGGAGACGAGTCCGAACAGGGTGAGCGCGAAGACGAGGAACCAGCGCATGCCCAGCATCAGGGCCATCGAGCGCAGGTTGTAGCGGTTCTTCGCGCTGAGGTGGCGGCTCAGTTCGTCGCCTTCCCGGAGATGGTCGAACCGGGCGTCCCGGTCCACCGAGCGGGGAATCTCGAAACACGGTGAACCGAGCAGTCCCACGCCTTCCCGTACCTCGCCGTCGAGGGGAATCATGACCTTGGTGGCGAGCAGGCAGTTCTCACCCGTCCTGCCGCCCACGGGATAGGCGATGTTGTTGCCCAGGAAATTGCGCGGACCGATCGACACCCGGGACACCCGGAAGGACGTGCTGGAGTAATCCGCGTTGATGACGGAGAGCCCGTCGGCCACCATCGTGCCGCTGCCCACCGTGACCATGAAAGGCGTCTCGTGCTGCATCTCGGTGCCGAAATTGGATCCGGTCTGCTCCACCCGTGACAGGTCGTAGCCGAGCCCACGCAGATAATGCACGATGTACGAACTGTCACCGAAAAGCCACGCGAAGAACTTGATGTTCGTCATGCGCGCCGCCGCCCGGTGCAGCGTGTAGTGGAATCCGTACAGCGGATAGACCCGGTCGGGTTTGACGAACACACCCATCAGGCGGGGAACGGTGTACAGCACGACGATCCCCAGGACGAGGAAGCCGCAGAACAGGACCAGTGAGACGGCGAGCGCGTCCGGAATCAGTTCCGGCCGGGTCAGCACCGCCGTCTGCGGATCGAGCCGCTTGCCGATCGCCGGGACCTCGGTGAACAGCATGTACACGCCGCCGAGGGTGAGCGGCAGGTACAGCAGGAGCGTCTGCAGCAGCGTGAGCGCACCGAACCAGGCCCGCCGCACGGTGCCGCACCTCGCCGGCGCGACCCGCAGGTAGTCCACCTGCGCGGGCTCCGCCGGGGAGCCGTGCCAGCGCTCCCCGTCCGGCACCGCCTGACCGGTGTGCAGCGCGGAGGAATGGCCCAGTTGGGCGCCGTCGCCCAGCGAGGTGTCGATGTCCAGGACGGTCTTCTCACCGATGTACACGTCCCGGCCCAGCGTGACCCGGCCGGTCTGGATCAGGCCCGCGTGGGCCCGGTAGCAGAGGAAGAACGCGTCCTTGCGGATCACCGTCCCGGCGCCGACCGTCAGCAGATCGGTGCAGACCGGGACGGTGCGGGAGAGGATCGTGACCCCCTTGCCGATCCGCGCGCCCAGCGCCCGCAGGTACAGCACGTACAGCGGGGTCCCGACGAAGAACACCATCGGATTCGCGTGCAGCAGCACCTTCACGAACCAGAAACGCAGATACGCCGCTCCCCAGACGGGGAACTCACCAGGTTTCCAGCGGCCGACGAGCAGCCATTTCGCGATGACCGGAAATACACACAGGGCGAGGAAGCCGATGCCGCCGAACAGCAGCGACCGTATATAGATGCCGACGAAGCCGGAACCCGCGGCGATCCACTCGTACCCGCGCGCGGTGACGAATCCCCAGACGAGGGAATACACCAGGAAGATCAGCAGCTGGGCCGTCCCGCACAGCACATGGTGGGCGCGGCTCGCGCGCCTCACCGGAACGGGCGGCGCCGCAGGCTCCGGCGAGGGCGCGGGAGTATCGGCGGCACCGGCCTCGACGAGGGCAGCCGTCAGGCTCCGAATCGTGGGATGCCGGTAGATGTCCCGCATGGACGGCGAGGGAAGATCCGGGTTTTTCCGCAGCCGCGCGCAGAACTGGGCCATCACCAGGGAATTAGCGCCGAGATCATTGAAGAAGTGACTCTCGGCGGGAACATGGTCGGTGCCCGTGAGCTCTGCCAGAGTTTCCGCGAGTTTCCGCTCGGTCTGCACCCTGTCGGACCCGGTGTCGCTCAGGGTGACGGCAGGGTGGTCGGGCCGGGATATGGGGACCTCGGAGGACTGCTCCACCATTACATCTCCTGAGGACGTATGGATCGCCAATGGCCGGCCGGACGATTCCTGATCAGGAACCATCGGTTTCAGTCTGGCGAGGTGGACAGCAGCCTGCCACTTCGCATCGACCCATTCGCTCCGCCCGGGAGCGCCGTTGGCTCGGAATTCCTTGGTTTCCGCGCCGCACGCCCCGCGCAACGCTCACCCGAACGGCTGCCCTCCCCGTCGTCCCACCCATCCTCCAGAGCGCCGCTAGTCCCCGTTGCCACTCTCCCCTCGGCTCGCAGCCGCGGGTCCAGTCGGTCACCGTCCCCCTCACGAAGCGAGGTAGAGCTGATGCCTGAAGGCCGCGTCGACACTCACCACCACGTGCTGCCTCCCGCCTACCGGAACTGGCTGATCGAGAAGGGCCTGTACAAGGCGCGCCCCGTGCCGTGGAGCGTGGCGCGCACGCTCCGCATGCTGGACGACCACGGCATCCGCACGGCGATCGTCTCGACGGCCCCGATCGGGCTGCGGCTGGACGCGGACGACCTCGCCCCGAAGGCTCGCGAGGTCAACGAGTTCACGGCCGAGATGGCGAAGGACTACCCGGACCGGTTCGGATTCTTCGCCACCCTGCCGCTGCCCGACGTGGACGCGGCGCTGGAGGAGATCCGCGTCGCGTACGACGAGCTGGGGGCGGACGGCGTCCTGCTGCCGACGAACGTGCACGGACGCTACCTCGGCGACCCCGAGTTCGAGCCCGTCTTCGAGGAACTCGACCGGCGCGGCGCGGTGCTCTTCACCCACCCGACGGGCGTCGGCGGGACCCCCGCGCCGGGCATCCCGTCGTATGTCGCGGACTACCTCCTCGACACGGTGCGCACGGCGATCGACCTGGTGCGCACCGGACGCACGGTGCGGTACCCGAACGTGCGCATCATCCTCTCGCACGGCGGCGGCTTCGTGCCGTTCGCGGCCCACCGCATGGCCACCGCGCCCGCCACCTGGGGCGACCTCAGCACGGCGGACGTCGTGGAGCAGATGCGCTCCTTCTACTTCGACACCGCCCTCACGGCCAGCCCCTCCAGCCTGCCCAGCCTCCTCGCCTTCGCCAAGCCGGGGCACGTGCTGTACGGCAGCGACTGGCCGTTCGCCGAGGAGGAGATCCCCTACTACAACGGCTTCCTCGACACCCACGACATGACGTCCGAGCAGCGCGACGGCATCAACCACGCCAACGCGCAGGCGCTCTTCCCCGGCCGCATCAAGGACTGACCGCAGCAGCGGGGCCGGCCCGGCCCCGCCCCACCGAGGGATTTGCCGATGACCACCTTCCATTCCGCGGCCGCCCGGAAGTACGTCCTGCTGCCGCCGGGCGCCGGAGAGAGCCTCAGCATCTTCGGCAACAGCTTCTCGATGAAGCTGAGCGGCGACGACACGGACGGTTCCCTCGCCATGATCGAGGCCGTCTTCCCGCCGGGCGGCAACGCCCCGCCCCACCTGCACCGCACCCACACCGAGGCGTTCTACGTGGTGAGCGGGCACTTCGAGGTGCTGACCGGCGACGAACTGATCGAGGCCGGTCCCGGCGCATTCTGCTACGCACCGCGCGGTGTACCGCACGCCTTCAAGAACATCGGCGACGAGCCGGGCACGCTCCTCAGCGTCATCAACCCGGCCGGATACGAGAACCACTTCCGGGAGATCGACGCGATCCCGCCGGGGCGGGCCACCCCCGAGGTGCTCAAGGAGATCTTCGACCGCTACGACCAGGAACCGGCCTGAGCACCGGCACCGGTCCAGCACCGACAGCGACCTGGAGAGGAGGCTTCATGGACAACCGGCAACTGGGCAGCGGGGGACCGCGGGTGTCCGCCCTCGGCCTGGGCACCATGGGCATGGGCGGTTCGTACGGGCCCGCCGACGAGGCGGAGGCCGCGGCCACGGTACGGCGCGCCCTCGACCTGGGCGTCACCCTCGTCGACACCGCGGACTTCTACGGCCCCGACGGGGCCGGCGAGAGAATCGTCGGCACGGCACTCGCCGGCCGGCGGGACGAGGCGGTCATCGCCTCGAAGACGGGCATGGAGGCCGTACCCGGCGGCCCCCCGCGCGTCAACGGACGGCCGGAGTACATCAAGACGCGGATCGACGCCTCGCTGCACCGGCTCGGCACCGACCGCATCGACCTGTACTACCTGGCCCGCGTCGACCCCGACGTCCCCGTGGAGGAGTCGGTCGGGGCGCTCGGCGAACTGGTCGCGGCGGGCAAGGTCGGCCACATCGGCCTGTGCGAGGTCTCGGCCGCCACCGTGCGCCGGGCCCACGCCGTGCACCCGGTCGCCGCGGTGCAGACCGAGTACTCGCTCTGGGAGCGCCACGTCGAGGCGGGGATCCTGCCCACGCTCCGGGAACTCGGCGTCTCCCTGGTCGCCTACCGGCCCCTCGGCAGCGGATTCCTGAGCGGCGACCTGACGATGGACAGGCTGGCCATGGCGGACTTCCGGCGCAACGACCCCCGGCTCCAGGGCGACAACCTCTACCGGAACATGACGTTCCTGCCGGTGCTCTACGAACTGGCCGAGAACAAGGGCGTCACGCCGGCGCAGCTCTCCCTCGCCTGGCTCCTCGCCCAGGGCGAGGACGTCATCCCCATCCCGGGCACCAAGCGCCGCACCTACCTGGAGCAGAACGCGGCCTCCGTGGACATCGAGCTCACCCCCGACGAGATCCAGGGGCTCGCGGACGCGGTCCCCGCCGCCCTGGGCGAGCGCTACCCCGCGCCCCTGCTCAGGACGATCGACGTCTGAGGCCCCCGCTCCCCTCCCGCCGCCCGGCGGAACCGGAGGCCGTCCGTCATCCGCGCGGGCGGCCTCCGGCGCATCGTGCCGGCCGCCGGTCACCGTCCAGGGCGGTTCGAGACCGGCGCGAGCCGGGCGGCCCAGCCTCTTCCCGCGCGGCGCGGAGCGTCCCGCGCCCGTCCCCACGGCCCGAAAGGAAAGCTGCCATGAAGGTCAAGCACACCACCGTCGTCCGGGCGCCCGTCGCCCAGGTGCGCGAACTGGTGGCCGACGTCCGGTGGTGGCCGCTGCTGTTCGAGAACATCGTGCACGCCGAGGTGCTGGAACGGTCCGCGCAGGGGGACCGGCTGCGGCTGTGGGCCGTGGACGTGGACGCCGCCTTCGCGGCAGCCGCGTCGGCCGGCCGCGACACCGCGGCCGCTCCCGGCGTCGTCCGCGACTGGACCGCCCGCCGCACGTTCGGCGGGACCGAGGCCCCCACCATCGCCTTCCGCCAGGAGGCGCCGCAGCCGCCGCTGCTGGCCATGGGCGGCACCTGGGAGTTCCGCGCGGTGCCGGGCGCGGACGCCTGCGAGGTGACCCTGACCCACGAGGCGGACGCCGACGGCGGCACGGAGGAGCACCCGTGGATCGGCCCCATGGTCGACGCCGCCACCGAGTCCCAGCTCGCCGGCCTGCGGACCGCCGCCGGCCTGCCGCAGGGCACCGCCGACGCCGTGGCCGACCTCAGCGCGTCCGCGGTCCTCCACGCACAGGCCGCGCCCCCCGTGGACGTCGTCGCGGACCTCCACGCGCTGCCGCCGCTCGCGGTAGGCCAGCTCGCAGAGCTCATCTGCAAAGCCCCCGTTGTGTAGCGGCCTAGCACGCTGCCCTCTCAAGGCAGTAGCGCCGGTTCGAATCCGG
>NZ_JBEXKG010000151.1:0-18196 GCF_040609555.1 Streptomyces sp. NPDC004658 | reverse complement strand
CTAGCGCTACCAGTGTGCCGTCACCACCAAGTGCCATGTCCAGAGCCTGCGCGAGGCGGACGGTCGGGGAGCGGCGGCCGCTGAGCAGGTCGGCGGCCCGGCCGAAGGGCACCCTGTTCAAGGGAACCCGCCTGGTGGGCACGTTCTTCGGCTCCGACGGACCGAGCGGCACCACCTGGCACTGCACCGGCAGCGTGATCGACACCAAGGCGCGCGACATCGTCCTCACCGCGGCGCACTGCGCCCTGAACATGAACGGCGACTACATCTTCGTCCCGAAGTTCGTGAAGGGCGCCGCCCCCGACCGGCAGCCGTACGGCATCTTCCACATCCAGCGGATCTTCATCGACCCCCGGTACGTGCCCGACCGCGGCTCGGCCACCACCAAGAAGGCCGCGTCCGACCTGGACACCGCGTTCGCCCGGGTCTCGGCCAACCAGCGGGGCACGTCCCTCCAGGACGCCGTGGGCGGCGGACTGACCTTCACCCGGCCCACCGGCTACACCCACCGCGGCGTCACCGTCGTCGGCTACCCCTCCCACCGGCACAACAGCGCCGGACGCGCCGTCAAGTGCACGGTCCCGACCAAGCAACTGCGCGGCTACCGGCAGCTGTCGATGACCTGCGGCGGCTACTACGGCGGGGTCTCCGGCAGCCCGTGGATCACCGACTACAAGGACGGCGCCCGCACCGGGCACGTCATCGGCGACCTCGGCGGCTACAACGGCGGCGGCAACGACGCGAACGCCGACTACATCAGCTACGCCACCGCGTTCGGCGCCGACGCCGCGAACCTCCTCGCCGACGCCGTCGCCGACCGGGACCCGCCCGCCGACCTGCCGCCGTACCGGGGCGTCAAGGGCACCCTGCCGGGCGGCGCCGCGCGCTGGCGCAAGGCCGCGCTCATGGCGTCCGGCGACTACACCGGCGACCGGCACGACGATCTCCTCGTGGTCTGGTCCGACGGCGGGATCACCCTGCACCCGGGCGACGGCAGGGGCGGCTTCCTGGCCGAGAAGCGGCTGCGGCAGGCCAACGGCACCTGGACCCACGCCCGGGCCCTCACCGGCGGCACCTTCACGGCCGGCGCCCGGTCCGGCCTGCTGGTGCGCTGGTCCGACGGCGAGGTCACCCTCTACCCGCGGCCCGGCCCCTCCGGCCTGGGCCGGGAGATCCGGATGGCACCGCCCCGCTCCGCGTGGAAGAACGCCGTCCAGCTCACCTCCGGAGCGTTCCGGGCGGACGGGGGCACGGCGCTGCTGGTCCGCTGGGCCGACGGCGCGCTCACGCTGTACCCGGACGCCGGGGCCGGTGGCCTCGGCAGCGGCACACGGCTCGTCACGGCGAACGGCACCTGGACCAAGGCCGCCCTGCTGGCCGGCGGCGACTTCGACGGCACGGCCCCCGGGGACCTGCTGGTGCGCTGGGCGGACGGCGCGCTCGACACGTACACCGGCACCTCGGCGGCGGGGTCCGGCACCAGGACGCGGGTGCGCGGCCCGAACGGCCTGTGGCGGCACGCGCAGGTGCTGACGGTCGGCGGCTTCCGCCACGGCGGCTCCCTGAACGACCTGATCGTGCGCTGGTCCGACGGGGAGACGACGCTGTACGCCGACACCGGCACGAAGGCGGTCGGCACCGAACACACGCTGGTCCATCCCGGCACCTGACCGCGCCGACGCACACCGTCAAGGGGGAATCATGCGCGTGACCACTCGCCTCGCCGGCGGCCTCACCGTACTGGCGGCCAGCCTGGCGCTGACGGCCTGCGGCACCGGCACCAAGGCCGCACCGGACGCCACCGCGCCGCCCTGCCGGACCGCCTCACTGACGTGGACGCTGTCCCTGCTCGACGGCGGGGACACGGAGAAGGGCGGCGGGCACGGGGACGGCGGCCGGCCCGACGCGCGGCTCACCGCCGTCAACAAGGGCCCCGGCTCCTGCGTGTTCGCGGGCTACCCGGCCCTGGAGATCCACAACGGCAAGGCGGAGAGCATCGAGGGCACAGGGCAGGGCCGCCCGGCCTCGCTCGCCCTGCCCGGCAAGGCCTCCGTGACCGTGGACCTGCGCTACACGCGCCGTGGGACGAAGAGCGCGGGCACCTGGTGCGTACGGCAGACCGAGGCCTCGGTCCGGGCACCGCACGACACCCGGGGCGCGGTCGTCCCCGTCACGGACGCGCACGGGAAGGCGGCCACGATCGACGCCTGCGGGGAGACCCTCGCCATGGCGGTGCCGCGCCGCACCCCGGCCGGACTCTGAGGCAGGGCCGTCGCCCCGGCCGACCGGCCGTCTGGCGCAGTCCGTCCTGCGGGCGGCGGGCGCCCTGTGCCACCGTGCCGTCATGGGTGACCTCCTTCTCGTGCGGCACGGTGAGACCGAGTGGTCGCGCTCCGGGCGGCACACGGGCCGGACCGACGTACCCCTCACCGAGCACGGGCGGGAGGAGGCGCGCCGGCTGGTGCCGCTGATCCGCTCGCACCGGATCGGCGCGGCGTTCGTCAGCCCCTCGCAACGGGCCCGGGAGACGGCCCGGCTGATCGGGGTCCGGGACGCGCGGGTCGACGCCGACCTCTGCGAGTGGGACTACGGCGGCTACGAGGGCGTGACCACCGTGGACATCCAGCGCAGCCGGCCCGGCTGGTTCCTGTTCACGGACGGCGTCGCCCCCGGGCCGCCGGACCACCCGGGCGAGACCCCGGAGCAGGTCGGGGAGCGCGCCGACCGGATGCTGGCCAAGGTCGACGCGGCGCTCGCCGCCACCGACGGGGCCGTCGTGCTGATCGCCCACGGGCACTTCCTCCGCGTCCTCACCGCCCGCCGTCTGGGCCTGCCGCCCCGGCACGGGGCCCTGTTCCAGCTCGCGACGGGGACGCTGTGCCGCCTCGGCACGGAGCACGGCCGGCCGGTGATCGCGGGGTGGAACATCAGGCCACGGGAAGTGTGAGGGGCCGGGCGGTAGGGGGCCCGGGGTGGACGAGGGGCCGCACGAGGCGGGGAGCGGTGAGCGGGTAGCGGGAAGCCGGAAGCAGGGAACAGGGGCGTTGTCAGAGCCGGGTCGTACTCTGCACATGAGTCACCCGGCCGGTGGCCCGAGCCCCGCCGACCGCCTCGCCGACCGCCTCGGGGTGTCGCCCGGCCGGCGGCCTGAAGGGTGTCCGACGACCGCACCGAGAGGAGCCCCCGTGACCCGACCGCCCACCCCCGCGCAGCGGCGGGTGATCGAGGACGCCGATCCGGTCACCGGCCGGCTGCGCGGTACCGAGGCCCAGCTCGCGGCGCTGGTGAAGCGGGGGCTCGCCTTCCGGCACCCCCGGCCGCCGCACGACCACTTCCTCACCCCGGCGGGCCACCGGATACGGGAAGCGGTGCCCGAGCCACCGGCGGAGCCGGCGCGGGACACGGGCGTGTTCACGGCCCGCGTCGGCGGCGAGGAGGAGCCGCTCACGTTCGGCCCGGCCCGGCAGCGCGAGGTGCACAGCGCCTGGCAGGGGCTGCTGGAGCTGCGCCGGATGACGAATCCCGACGGGGCGGCGGACCGGCCCTGCGGGTGGGAGCGGACGCATCTGGTGCGGGCCGCGGCGCTCGCGCTGGAGGCGGCCGGGCACCGGCCGGCGGGCGGGGACGCGGACGGCTACCGGGTCCGGGCGACCCCGCAGCCGGAGGCGGTGGCGGTGTACGCGCCGGACGCGCGGACGCTGGCGGCCTGCGCGGCCACCCTGGAGCGGGCCGGCTGGCAGGCGGGCGAGTACACCGAACCCCGGACGAGAGCGCGCTATCTGCTGGCCTCGCCGCGCCGGGTGTGACCGGCGTGTCAGGATCGGTCGACCGGAGAATCGAACAGCAGAAGGGCAAGCCGTGTCCGAACCGTTTTCCGTCCGTGTGACCGTCCGCGGCTACGAGACCGATGTGCAGGGACACCTCAACCAGGCGGTGTACCTCAACTACGCGGAGCACGCCCGCTGGTCGCTGCTCCAGGCGGCCGGGATCAGCCAGGCCCGGCTGGTGGGCCGGGGCGTGGGTCCGGTGGCGCTGGAGACGACCATCCGCTACCGCCGTGAGCTGCTCGCCGGCGACGAGGTCGACGTGACCTGCGCGTTCGAGTGGAGCGAGGGAAAGACCTTCCGGATCCGGCAGGAGATCGTGAAGACCGACGGCACCCTGGCGGCCGAGGTCGTCGCGGTGGGCGGTCTGCTGGACCTCGCCGCGCGCAAGCTGCTGGCCGACCCCCGGGAGGTGTTCAAGGAACTGGCCGCGGACCCCGCGCTGTTCGGCCTGTAGGGCCGCCGGGGGCCTACACGTCGAGCGACTCCGGCCGGTGCTCGGCGTCGTAGGCCGCCCGCGCCTCGGCGACGTACACCCGGTTGCGCTCGGCCCAGTCGGTCAGCCGTTGCAGGGTGTCGTTCAACTCGTGGGCGACGGGCGTGAGTTCGTACTCCACCTTCGGCGGCACCGTCGGATGGACCGTGCGCGTCACCAGGCCGTCCCGTTCCAGGTTGCGCAGGGTGAGGGTCAGCATGCGGCGGCTGATGCCCTCGATGCCGCGCTCCAACTCCGTGAACCGGATGGGCCCGCGCGCGGCGGCGACGAGGATCTGCACGCTCCATTTGCCGGCCACCCTGTCAAGAACTTCGCGGACGGGGCACGCGTGCGCGTTCACTGCCTGGACGGTAACACCGGTGTTCCTCTGGGACATCCGACTGCCTCCTTACGCCGTCCTTCATGGTCACCCACCATGTTCCCCGTTACAAGTCGTGCACCAAGGTGCGCGGGAAGAACCGAGACGCGCGGGAAGAACGGGGAGGCGGCACAGGATGTCGGCCACGATCGAGAACAGTCCGTCACCGGCGGCGGTGGCTCCGGGAGCACGGTACTCCCGCTGGACGTCCCTCGCCGTGCTGTGCGCGGGCACACTGATGACGGTGCTGGACGGCAACATCGTCACGGTGGCGATGCCCGCCGTCCAGAGCGACCTCGGCTTCAGCGGGCCCGGGCTGGCCTGGGTCGTCAACGCCTATCTGATCTCCTTCGGCGGACTGCTCCTGCTGGCGGGACGGCTCGGTGACCTGGTGGGCCGCAAGCGGATGTTCACGGCGGGGCTGGCGGTGTTCACGCTGGCGTCGGTGCTGTGCGGGACGGCGACCGGGCAGGGCACGCTGGTCGCGGCACGGGCGGTGCAGGGGGCGGGCGGTGCGATGGCCTCGGCGGTGGTCCTCGGGATGCTGGTCGCCCTGTTCCCCGAACCGCGCGAACAGGCCCGCGCGATCGCGGTGTTCAGCGCGGTCGGCGCGGCCGGCGGTGCGCTCGGCACCTTCCTCGGCGGGGCCCTGACCGACACGCTCGGCTGGCACTGGATCTTCCTGATCAACCTGCCGGTCGGGGTGGCCGCGTGGCTGGCCGCGGTGCGGGTGCTCGCGCCCGAGCCCGGCGCGGGGCTCGGGCGGGGCGCCGACTACCCGGGGGCCGCGCTGGTCACCGGCGCGCTGATGCTCACGGTGTACGTGATCGTCGGCGCCGGTGACCGCTCCCGCGCGGTCACCCTGCTGCTGGCGGCGCTCGCGCTCGCCCTGTTCGCGGCGTTCGCCGTGCGCCAGGCCCGGGCGGCACGGCCGCTGCTGCGGCTGCGCCTGTTCCGCTCCCGGATGCTGACCGGCGCCAACGCGGTGCAGGTGCTGATGATCGCCACGATGTACGGCTTCCAGTTCATCGGCGCGCTGTACCTGCAACGCGTGCTGGGCTACGGCGCCCTCGCGACCGGGACCGCGTTCCTGCCGGCCCCGATCACGATCGGCCTGCTGATGCTGGGGCTTTCGGCGCGGACCGTGGCCCGGTTCGGCGGGTACCGGGTGCTGCTGGCCGGCCTGGCACTGATCACGGCGGGCATGGCGCTGCTCGGCCGCGCCCCCGCCGACGGCTCCTACGCCACCGACGTCCTGCCGGCGATGCTGCTGCTGTCCGCCGGTTTCGCGGCGGCCATGCCGGCGCTGACCGGGCTGGCGATGGCGGGCGCCCGGGCGGAGGACGCGGGGCTCGCGTCCGGGCTGTTCAACACCACGCAGGTGGTGGGCGGTTCGCTGGGCCTGGCCGTCCTGTCGACGCTGGCCGCGAGCCGCACCGAGGGGCTGCTGACCGGCGGCACACCGCTGCTGCCCGCCACCGCCGAGGGCTACCGGCTGGCGTTCACCGTGGCGACGGGCATCGCGGCGACAGCGCTGGCCCTGGCGGCACTGGTCCTGCGCGAGCGCCGCGCCTGACTCCGGGGTGAGGACGGGACCGGTCGCGCCGACCGCGGCCGACCGGCCGGCGGTTCGTGCGGCAGGTGCTCGAACAGACGCGGTCGGCAGCCACCCTCATGACGTGGCCGGGGGCACGGTGTCGCCACCGTGCCCCCGGCCTCCTCGGTCCTGCCCGCCGGGCTCAGCGCGCGGCGGCGATCTCCTGCCCCGCCTCCATGGGGTGGGTGACGTCGTGGGCCTCGCGGCCCTTGCCGAGGTGGTTGAAGAGGAGGTTGAGCACCACGGCCGTGAGGCAGCCCGTGGAGATGCCCGAGTCCAGGACGATCTTCGCGGTCTCGGGGAACGCGTGGTAGAACTCCGGCGCCGTGATCGGGATGATGCCGACCGCCAGGGACACGGCCACGATCAGGACGTTGTTGTCCCGGTCCAGGCCGGCCCGGACCAGGGTCTGGATGCCGCTCGCGGCGACCGAGCCGAACAGGACGACGCCGGCGCCGCCGAGGACCGGCCGGGGCACGACCGCGATGAGCGAGGCGGCCATCGGGCACAGGCCCATCAGGACCAGGAAACCGCCGCCGGTCGCGACGACGTACCGGCTGCGGATCCTCGTCATCGCGACCAGGCCGATGTTCTGCGCGAAGGCGCTGCACATGAAGCCGTTGAACAGCGGGCTGATCGCGGAGCCGAGGGTGTCGGCGCGCAGGCCGGCCGCGATGGTCCGCTCGTCCGCGGGACGCTCCACGATCTCGCCGAGCGCCAGCATGTCGGCGGTCGACTCGGTCATCGAGACCACCATCACCACGCACAGCGAGAGGATCGCGGCGAGCTGGAACTGCGGGGCACCGAAGTGGAACGGGGTCGGGAAGCCGACCACATCCGCGTGGGCGACGGGGCTGAAGTCCGTCACGCCGAACGGTATCGCGACGAGCGTGCCCACGATCAGGCCGAGCAGGACGGCGATCTGCTTGACGAAGCCGCGGGTGAAGCGGCGCAGCAGCAGGACGATGAGCAGGGTGATGCCGGCGAGGGTGAGGTAGGTCGTGGAACCGTAGTCGTCCGCCCGGGGGTCGGGGCCCTGCGCCCAGCCGAAGGCGACCGGCAGCAGGGACACGCCGATCAGGGTGATGACGGAACCGGTGACGACCGGTGGGAAGAAGCGGACCGCTTTGCAGAAGACGGGCGCGGCCAGGAAGCCGAGGAGGCCGGCGACGATGACCGCGCCGAAGATGACCGGCAGGGCGTCGGACTTGTCCTCGGTGGAGGCGACGATCGCGGTCATGGGGGCGACACCGGCGAAGGTGACGCCGTTGACGAAGGGCAGCCGGGCGCCGATCTTCCAGAAGCCGAGCGTCTGGAGGAAGGTGGCGAGGCCCGCGGTGAACAGGCAGGCACCGGTGAGGAAGGTCAGGTCGGTCGCGCTCAGGCCGATGGCCGCGCCGACGATCAGGGGTGGGGCGACGACTCCTGCGTACATGGCGGCCACGTGCTGCAGGCCGCTGGTCGCCATTTTCAGGGCGGGGAGCTTCTCGTCTACGGGATGGGCGGCCACGGCGGGTCCTCCGGGCGGGTAACACGTCGTCTTCGACGTGGGTTTCATGGAGGTGGAGCGTGTGGTCGTGCGGGACCGTCGGGGGGTGGCGGCTGAACAGTCGAGCGGTTGAGCGGTTGAGCGGACGGTCGGGGGTGACCGTCTCCGGGGCGCGTGCGTCCGCGCGCGTCCCGGAGACGGCGTGCCGTGGATCCCGCTCGGATCCACGGTCCCGGCCGGGAGCCGTCCCTCCCGGCCGGAGTCTGTACGGGCCTGTGCCGGGTCAGGCCTGCGCGGCGATGTGGGCCAGGCGCTGGGCCTCCGCGCGGGTGGAGACGGCGATGGCGTCCTCGTCGACGGTGAGCAGGCGGCCGTTCTCCACGATCTGCCGGCCGTTCACGAAGGACGCGGTGACCGGGGCCGCGGCGCCGAAGACGAGCGCGGTCACCGGGTCGGCGATGGAGGCGTGGGCGAGCGTGTCCATCTTCCACAGCACCACGTCGGCGAGCTTGCCCGGCTCCAGCGAGCCGATCTGCGCCGCCCGGCCGAGCACCCGCGCGCCGCCGTGGGTGCCGAGCCGCAGCGCCTGGCGGGCGCCCAGCGCGGCCTCGCGGTGGGCGCCGAGCCGGTTGATGAGGAGGGCGTTGCGCAGCTCGGTGTGGAGTTCGCCGGACTCGTTGGAGGCGGTGCCGTCGACGCCGAGGCCGACCGGGACGCCCGCCTTGAGCATGTCGGGGACGCGGGCGATGCCGGCGGCGAGGCGTGCGTTGGAGGAGGGGCAGTGGGCGACGCCGGTCTTGGTGCGGGCGAACGCGGCGATGTCGGCGTCGGTCATGTGGACGCAGTGCGCCATCCACACGTCCTCACCGAGCCAGCCCGTGGACTCGAAGTAGTCGGTCGGGCCCATCCCGAACAGCTCGTGGCAGAACTTCTCCTCCTCCACCGTCTCCGAGCCGTGGGTGTGCAGCCGTACGCCGAGACGGCGGGCCAACTCGGCGCCTTCCCGCATGAGTTCGGTCGAGACGGAGAACGGGGAGCAGGGAGCGACCGCCACCTGGGTCATCGCGTCGAAGGAGGCGTCGTGGTGTTTCTTGACGGTCTCCTCGGTGGCGGCGAGAGCGCCCTGAAGCGTCTCGACGGCGAAGTCGGGCGGCAGTCCGCCGTCCTTCTCGCTGCGGTCCATCGAGCCGCGGGCCAGCGTGAAACGCACGCCCGTCTCGGCGGCGGCCCGGATGATCGAGCCGGACAGGTCGCCGGAGCCGTGCGGGTAGACGTAGTGGTGGTCCATGGCGGTGGTGACGCCGCCCCGGGCCATCATCGCGAGGGATCCCTGCGCGGCGGCGTACGTCATCTGCTCGTCGATGCGCGCCCAGGTGGGGTAGAGCGCGACCAGCCAGTCGAACAGGTTGTGGTCGGTGGCCAGGCCCCGGGTGATCCACTGGTAGAAGTGGTGGTGGGTGTTGACCAGGCCGGGCGTGGCCAGATGACCGCTCGCGTCGATCCGGCGCACCACGTTCTCCAGGCCCTCGGGGGCCTTGCCCGCGCCGACCGACTCGATGCGGTTGCCGGCGAGGACGAGGTGTCCGGAGGCGTACTCCGTGTCGTCCGCGTCCACGGTCGCGACGGCGCAGTTCTCGATGACGGTGCGCTCGGCTGCCGATGGTGCCATCGTGCTTCCTTGTCTTTCGGTGGCGGCCCGCGGACGGGAGGTCGTCCACGGGAAGGGCACGGCAGGACCCTAGGAGGATTTGAGTGCCGGAGCCGGTTGCCCGCTCCGGGTGCCGAGATGGTGGAAGAACAGGTTCAGCAGGACCGCGACCAGCGCGCCGGCGCTGATGCCGGAGCCGAGTACGGTCTGCGCCCAGGCCGGGAAGCCGGCGTAGAAGGCGGGCGCGGCCAGCGGGATGATGCCGGCGCCGAGGGCCACGGCCACCAGGATGATGTTGGAGCTGTCGTCCAGGCCCGCCTCGGACAGCGTACGGATGCCGCTGACGGCGATCGAGCCGAACAGGACGATGCCCGCGCCGCCGAGGACCGGCATGGGGACCAGGGACACGACCGCGCCGAGGACCGGGAAGGCGCCGAGGACCAGCAGGGCGGCACCGGCGACGGCGACGACGTACCGGCTGCGCACCCGGGTGAGGGAGACGACGCCGACGTTCTGCGCGAAGGCCGAGGTGGGGAAGCCGCCGAAGACGGGGCCGAGCAGGGTGGCGAGGCCGTCGGTGCGCAGGCCGCGGGTGATGGTCCGCGCGTCGGCACGGCGGTCGCAGATCTCCCCGAGGGCGAGCATGCCGGCGCTGGACTCGGTCATCAGCACCAGCATCACGATGCACAGGGACAGGATGGCCGCGGGCTGGAACTCGGGGGCGCCGAAGGCGAACGGGGTGGGCAGCGCGGCGACGGGCGCGGACCGAAGGCCGCTGAGGTCGGCCATGCCGAAGGGGATCGCGGCGAGGGTGCCGACGAGCAGCCCGCACAGCAGCGCGATCTGCTGGACGAAACCCTTGCCGAAGCGCTGGATCAGCAGGATGACGGCGAGGGTGAAGCCGGCGAGCGCGAGGTGCCGCATGGCGCCGAAGTCGGCGGCGGTCTTGTCGCCACCCTGCGCCCAGCCGACCGGTACGGGCATCAGCGTGACGCCGATCAGGGTGATGACGACGCCGGTGACCAGGGGCGGGAAGAAGCGGAGCAGCCGGCCGAAGAAGGGGCCGAGGGCCAGGCAGAAGGCGCCGGCGACCATCACCGCGCCGTAGATCGCGGGGAGTTGGTGGCCCCTGCCGTTGGTCTCGGCGATCGCGAGGATCGGGGCGATGCCGGCGGAGGACGCGGCGTTGACGAAGGGCAGCCGGTTGCCGACCAGGCCCTTGACGCCGAGGGTCTGCAGGACGGTCGCGACACCCGCGATAAGCAGGCTCGCGGCGATCAGCCGGGTGCGGGCCGCGATGTCGAGTCCGCAGGCCTGGCCGATGATGAGCGGAGGAGTGACAACGCCCGCGTACATGGCGGCGATGTGCTGGAGCGCGGCGGGGACGAGCCGCGAGAGGTGGAGCTTCTCGTCCACCGGGTGCACGGACGTGACGGCGTCCTCGGTGTGCGCCGGCGGGGTGGAACACGGGGCTGTGGCGGGCCCCTTCGCAGGCTGTGCCATTTCGTTCCCTCCGGTGTGGCGGGCCCCCGGCCCGGGTGGCGGGGCCGGGGGCGCGCGTCCCGCGTCAGAGGTTGGTCATGTCGACCGGGATAAGGGCCTCACAGCCGTCCCGCAGGATGGTGGCCTCGATGAGGCCGTAGGGGCGGTCGGCGGCGAAGTAGACCTCGTTGTCGTTCTTCAGTCCGAACGGCTCCAGGTCCACCAGGAAGTGGTGCTTGTTGGGCAGCGAGAAGCGGACCTCGTCGATCTCGCTGCGGTTGTTGATGATGCGCGCGCCCATCTGGTACAGCGTCTGCTGGAGGGAGAGGGAGTACGTCTCGGCGAAGGCCTGGAGCATGTGCTTCTTCGTCTGCTCGTAGGACTTCTCCCAGTTGGGCGCCTTCTGCTCGTCGTCGGTCCAGTTGAACCGCCAGCGGCCGGAGACCTGGGTGGCCAGGATGCGGTCGTACGCCTCCTGGAGGGTGGTGTACTTGTCCTTGACGTAGCCCCAGAACTCGGAGTTGGTCGAGTTCATCACCACCAGGTCCTTCAGACCGGAGATGACCTCCCACCGCTCGCCGTCGTAGGTGATCTGGGTGAGGCGGGTCTCCTGGCCCTTGCGGACGAAGGAGTGCTTGACCTCGTCGGCGCCGATGAACTTGCTGTTGGCGTCGGAGGTCTCGATCCGCTCCCAGGCGTACTCCTCGATCCGGATGCGGGCGCGGTGGATCGGCTCCTGCGAGGTGACGAAGTGCCGGGCGAGGTGGATGCCGAACTGCTCGGCGGACTCGATGCCGTACTCCTTGGCGAACGCGAACACCGTGTTCTTGGTGGTGTCGGTCGGCAGGACGTGGGCGTTGGAGCCGGAGTAGTGCACCTCGTCCATGTCGCCGCTCAGCGCGACGGAGACGTTGAGGTCCTTGATGTGGTGGGTGGCGCCGTCCCGCGTGATCTTGACGACTCGGTTCTCGGCCTTGCCGTACTGGTTCTGTCCCAGGATCGTGGGCATGTGTCTGCTAGCTCCCTCGGTAAACGGAGTAGCCGAACGGGTTGAGCAGCAGCGGTACGTGGTAGTGCTCGCCCGGTACGACGGCGAACGTGATCGCCACCTCCGGGAAGAACACGGACGACGCACCGCTGTCCCGGTTCGCGGGGGCGTCCTGCTGCGCATCGGCTTGCTTCTTCGCGAAGTACGGCTCCACCTCGAAGTCGAGCCGTACGTGGGTGGTCCCCTCCGGCAGCGCCGGCAGGTCCTTGCACCGGCCGTCGGCGTCGGTCGCGGAGCCGCCGAGCGCCTGCCAGTCCCCTGCCCGCCCGTAAGGGGCGCCCTGGCCGCTGCGGGCGGAGAGGCGGACGGCGACGCCCTCGGCGGGGCGGCCGATCGAGGTGTCCAGGATGTGCGTGGACACGGAGGCGGTGGTGCTGGTGCTCATGGTGTCAGGCGTCCTCTTCGACGAGTCGGGCCAGTCGGATGCGGTTGATCTTGCCCAGCTCGGTGCGGACGATCTCCCGCTCCTGCTCCGGCGCGTTGCCGATCCGCTCCTTGAGCGCGTCCCGCATCTGCTCGCCGGTCCGGCCGGTGGCGCAGATGAGGAAGACATGGCCGAACCTCTCCTGGTAGGCCAGGTTCAGTTCGAGCATCTCCGCCTTGAGCGCGTCGGAGGCACCGGCCATGCCGCGCTGCTCACGGGCGGAGGCCGGGTCGCCCGGCTTGGGGCGCCCGATCGGCGGATGCCCGGCCATCGCCTCCTGGAGGTCCGCGGTGGTCAGCTCGGCCATCGCGGCGTCGCTGGCGGCGTAGAGGTCCTCGGGGGCGGTGTAGGGGCGGGCGGCGAGCAGTCGCCGGGCCCACTCGGTGGAGGCGCACGCCTCGTGGAGGGCGGCGAGGGCCGCGCGCTCCTCCAGATCGTTGAACCGGGCCAGGCCCGGGGGCGTGGAAGTCGACGTCACGGGAGCCTCCGTGGCCACGATGGGCCGTCGTGCTGAACGGGCTGCCGATAGCTAACGCCCTCGGAAACATCACGTCAACACTTTGTTGAAAATTCCGCGTAACAAGGCGGGCCGGGCCCGGGCGGCACGACGGTCCCCGCTTCCGGCCCGGTCAGGAACCCTTCTCCCGGTTGAGGTAGTTGTAGACCGTGAAGCGGCTGACGCCGAGCGCGCCGGCCACGGTCTCCACGCCGTGCCGCACGGCGAACGCGCCGCGCGCCTCCAGGCTGCGGACGAGTTCCTGCTTGGCCTTGCGGTCGAGGTCGGCCAGCGGCCTGCCCTGCCTGCGCTCCATGGCGGCGAGGATGTGGTCGAGGGAGTCGGCGAGCTGGGGCAGGCGTACGGCGACGACGTCCACGCCCTCCCAGGCGAGCACGACGTCCTCGGGGCCGGCCTCGTCGGGCGGGACCATCTCCCCGCCCATGGCGTCGACCAGCGGCTTCACGGCCGCGATGAACGGCTCGTCCCCGGTCACCGGCCGCCCTCCGCGGTCCCGTCGCCGTTCCCGTCGCCGATGACGTTGACCTGGAGCGAGATCCGGGTGGCGCCGGCCTCCAGGGTCTTGCGCAGCAGCGCGTCCACCGCGGTGAGCACGTGGTCGGCGCCGCCCTCGGCCGTGTTGCCGAACGGGCCGACGTCGACGGCGTCCAGCGCGGCCGTCTCGATGACCTCCCGTGCCACCAGGGCGTGCGCGGGCGCCTCGTCCAGGTCGAACGGCTCGGTCGTGAACTCCACTCTCAATCGCACGCGCTCAACCTAACGCCCGGCGCGGCTTTTCGGGGGGCCGGCGGCCGGCCCCCCTTGACAAGCTCCGACACCCGACGGCAATCTTCCATTACGCAGAAACGAACTTCCGTAATACGGAAACCTCGACCCACGGAAGGGAGCGCGGCCCGAATGCCAGGTTTCGAGTGGAGCACCGCCGCAGACCACCGCTTCAACGTCAACCTGTCGATCCTCTTCACCGAACTCCCGCTCCTGGAGCGTCCCGCGGCCGCCGCCGCGGCGGGCTTCTCCGCGGTCGAGCTGTGGTGGCCCTGGACCGACTCGCCCACCCCCGCCCGGTCCGAGCTGGACGCCCTCAGGAAAGCGGTCGAGGACGCGGGAGTCCGGCTCACCGGCCTGAACTTCTACGCCGGACAGCTGCCGGGCCCGGACCGCGGCGCCCTGTCGGTCCCCGGCGAGGAGTCGGAGAGGTTCCGCGCCAACATCGACGTCGCCGCCGACTTCGCGGCCTCCCTCGGCTGCACGGCGCTCAACGCGCTGTACGGCAACCGCGTCGAGGGCGTGGACCCGGCCGAGCAGGACGCGCTCGCCCTGGAGAACCTGGCCCTCGCGGCCCGGGCGGCCGACCGGATCGGCGCGATCCTGCTGGTCGAGGCCCTCAACAAGCCCGAGTCGCCGCTGTATCCGCTGGTGAGCGCGCCCGCCGCCATCGGCGTCGTGGACAAGGTCAACGAGGCGACGGGCCTCGGGAACGCGAAGTTCCTGATGGACCTGTACCACCTGTCCATGAACGGCGAGGACCTGCCGTCGGTCATCGAACGGTACGTGGCGAAGACCGGCCATGTGCAGATCGCCGACAACCCCGGCCGCGGCGCCCCCGGCACCGGCTCGCTCCCACTGGAGGACCTGCTCGCCCGGCTGCGCAAGGCCGGCTACGACGGCTGGGTCGGCCTGGAGTACAAGCCCGGCGACCGCCCGAGCGCCGAGGCCTTCGCCTGGCTGCCCGCCGAGGCCCGCGCGGCCCGCTGATCACCCCGTACTGAGAAAGGCACCCCTGATGAGTCTTCCCAAGATCGCCTGGATCGGCCTCGGCATCATGGGCTCCCCCATGTCCGAGAACCTGATCAAGGCGGGTTACGACGTCACCGGCTACACCCTGGAGCGGGAGAAGCTGGACCGGCTGGCCGCCGCCGGCGGCACGGCCGCCGCCTCGATCGCCGAGGCCGTGCGGGACGCCGACGTGGTGATCACGATGGTGCCCGCCTCCCCGCAGGTCGAGGCCATCGCCTACGGCCCCGACGGCATCCTGGAGAACGCCCGGCGGGGTGCCCTGCTGATCGACATGTCCTCGATCACCCCGCAGACCTCCGTCGACCTCGCGAAGAACGCCACGGAGAAGGGGATCCGCGTCCTGGATGCGCCCGTCTCCGGCGGCGAGGCCGGCGCCGTCGAGGCCGTACTGTCGATCATGGTCGGCGGTGAGCAGGCCGACTTCGACGAGGCCAGGCCGATCTTCGAGGCGCTCGGCAAGACCATCGTGCTGTGCGGTCCGCACGGCTCCGGCCAGACCGTGAAGGCGGCCAACCAGCTGATCGTCGCCGTCAACATCCAGGCGTGCGCCGAGGCCGTGGTCTTCCTGGAGAAGTCGGGCGTGGACCTGAGGGCCGCGCTGGACGTCCTCAATGGCGGCCTCGCCGGCTCCACCGTGCTGACGCGCAAGAAGGACAACTTCCTCCACCGCGACTTCAAGCCGGGCTTCCGCATCGACCTGCACCACAAGGACATGGGCATCGTCACCGACGCCGCCCGCACCGTCGGCGCGGCCCTGCCGGTCGGCGCCGTGGTCGCCCAGCTGGTCGCGTCACTGCGCGCCCAGGGCGACGGCGGCCTGGACCACTCGGCCCTGCTGCGGGCCGTGGAGCGCCTGTCCGGCGCCGAGGTCTGACGGCCCCTTCGGACTTCCGGGCCGCGGCGCCGCCGACACCTGTCCTGTCGCGCCCAGGCGGGGCCGCGGCCCGGAACCACCCTCACCACGGCAACGATTCGGTTCAACAAACTGTTGACGCCCCGATCGCCCCACTTCTAGGCTCCACGAAGCGGAAACAGTTTTCCGCTGACACCCGCACGGAAGGTCCACGATGTCGCAGCGCGTGCTCACCACCGAGTCCGGCGCCCCGGTCGCCGACAACCAGAACTCCGCCTCCGCCGGCGTCGGCGGCCCGCTCCTGATCCAGGACCAGCACCTCCTGGAGAAGCTCGCGCGCTTCAACCGCGAGCGGATCCCGGAGCGTGTGGTGCACGCCCGCGGCTCCGGCGCGTACGGCCACTTCGAGGTGACGGACGACGTCACCGGCTACACCCACGCCGCCTTCCTCGCGGAGATCGGCAAGCGCACCGAGGTGTTCGTGCGCTTCTCCACCGTGGCCGACTCGCTCGGCGGAGCGGACGCCGTCCGCGACCCGCGCGGCTTCGCGGTGAAGTTCTACACCGAGGAGGGCAACTACGACCTCGTCGGCAACAACACCCCGGTGTTCTTCATCAAGGACCCGATCAAGTTCCCCGACTTCATCCACTCGCAGAAGCGGGACCCGTTCACCGGCCGGCAGGAGCCGGACAACGTCTGGGACTTCTGGGCGCACTCCCCCGAGGCCACGCACCAGGTCACCTGGCTGATGGGCGACCGCGGCATCCCGGCGTCGTACCGGCACATGAACGGCTACGGCTCGCACACCTACCAGTGGACGAGCGCCGAGGGCGAGGCCTTCTTCGTCAAGTACCACTTCAAGACCAACCAGGGCATCCGCTGCCTGTCCACCGAGCAGGCCCAGGAGCTGGCCGGCAAGGACCCCGCCTCCCACCAGACCGACCTGCTCCAGGCGATCGAGCGGGGCGTGCACCCGTCCTGGACGCTGTACGTGCAGATCATGCCGGCGGCCGAGGCGGCGGAGTACCGCTTCAACCCGTTCGACCTGACCAAGGTGTGGCCGCACCGGGACCACCCGCTCCAGCGGGTGGGCCGCCTGGTCCTCGACCGCAACCCGGACAACGTGTTCGCCGAGGTCGAGCAGGCCGCGTTCAGCCCGAACAACTTCGTGCCCGGCATCGGCCCGTCCCCGGACAAGATGCTCCAGGGCCGCCTGTTCGCCTACGCCGACGCCCACCGCTACCGTCTCGGCGTCAACCACACCCTGCTCCCCGTGAACAGCCCGAAGGCGGTCCCCGGCGGCGCGCGCAACTACGGCCGGGACGGCTTCATGGCGCTCAACGCCCAGGGCCGCCACGCCAAGAACTACGAGCCGAACTCCTACGACGGCCCGGTCGAGACCGGCCGCCCGCTCTCGGCCCCCCTGCCGGTCTCGGGCCACACGGGCACCCACGAGGCGCCCCTCCACACCAAGGACGACGACTTCTTCCAGGCGGGCGAGCTGTACCGCCTGATGTCGCCGGAGGAGAAGTCCCGCCTGGTCGCGAACATCGCCGGCGGCCTCTCGCAGGTCTCCCGCGACGACGTGATCGAGAAGAACCTGGCCCACTTCCACGCCGCCGACCCCGAGTACGGCAAGCGCGTGGAGCAGGCGGTCCGCGCCCTGCGCGAGGACTGAGCACCGCGAACCCGCGAGCGGCGTGCGGAATCTGACGGGAGGTCATGATTGCGCACGCGGCCCGCGCGGCACGCCGGGCGGCCCGGATGAGGGGTGGCCGCCGGGCGGAGCGCGCGGGCAGGGCGAGGACCGCGGTGGCCTGCGAGCCAGTGCGGTGGTGAAGGACCCGTGTCCCCTTCTCGACCAGAGGGAAGGGCACCCGGCTCCGTCGCATCCACCGCGGTCCCACCCAGCCCCTCCCGAGGGGCCCGCCCACCCCGTCCGGCGGCGCGAACGATCCGTCGCGCCCGGCCTCGCGCCGTCGGACGGCCAGCGGACAGCGCCCGGAGCGCCCCCTGCCCAGGGGGCGCTCCGGCGTGTTTCCGGCTCGGGGTGCGCCGGCACCGCTTCCGCAGCAGGCTGAAGGCATGGCCAATCCGACCCACTACCCGCACATCGTGGTCCACCCCCCGGCCCTGGACGGTTCCCGGCGGGTGACCGAGGGGGACGTGACGCTGGGGATCGCCTCGCATCTCGACGACGTCGTGGAGATCCTGCGGCTGGCCGATCTGGACCGGATCGAGGTGGAGCAGAGCGACCTGATCGAATGGCAGGGCGGCGGCCCGGACGACTGGCCGGGGCTGTCGGAGCACCAGCTGTGACGGCCGCGCGTACGGCAGCGGTCGTAGGCCGGGCGCGCAACCCTCAAATCAACCTCTGAAGACCGCGGCGGAGGCTTCAACCACCCCGGCGCCAGGGCACATTAAGGCACACGGGGCCCGTCGGCACGGGGGCGACGGGCCCCGTACGGGGGGGGTGTCTCATGAGCCGTACGCCGTCGGATCCGCCGGACCCGTGCGCGGTCGCGCTGCTGCGCGGCGGCGATCGCGCCGCCCTCACCGTCGCCGTGCTCGGGATGCGATAGCCGGGAACGAACGGGAAGGGCGGCTGGTCGTAGTAGCGGCCGCGGCGCATCTGCTGCTCGGCGAACGAGACCCCGGTCGCC
>NZ_JBEXKG010000150.1:0-18480 GCF_040609555.1 Streptomyces sp. NPDC004658 | reverse complement strand
GGGCGCGCGCGGTCGGCGGGGCAGCGGTCTGGCACCGGCGGACGCCGCCGCCCGTTCCGCCGTGGCGGTCCCGCCGGGCTCAGGAGCGGACGAGCGGGGTGTCCACGAGGTGCTCGGCCAGGAACCAGGCCTGGAGTTCGCCGGTGCGGATGATCTGCGACACCAACAGGTCGTTGGTGCCGTCGTCACCGAGCTCGGCGGTGCGGGCGGCCGCGTCGTGGGCCTCGGTCAGGATGGTCTCGTGGGCCTCCAGCAGCCGCGAGAGCATCGCCGGGACCTCCTCCACGCCGTCCGGCGGGCGCGGGATCGACGTGATCTCGGCGACGTGCCGGGGGTCGCCCACCGCGACGCCGCCGAGGGTCTGGACGCGCTCGGCGAGGGTGTCGACCAGTTCCAGCTGCTCGCCGGCGTGCTTGTCCAGGAGCAGGTGCAGCTGGTAGAAGGTCGCGCCCCGCATGATCCAGTGGTGCTTCTTGTAGAGGCCGTAGAGGATCTGGGTGTCGGCCAGCACCTTGTTCAGGCGCTGGCAGGAGTACATGCGCGCCTCGTAGGACAGGGCGATGGGGAACTGCTTGACGGTTCCGAACTCCTGGATGACCGCGCCCTTCTGGTGCAGCCACGGCTGGCTGCTCGGGGGCTGGGTGCCGGTGGTCATGACGTGCCTCCTGCGGATGGCGTGCTGGTGTACGCCGTCGACGCTAGCTGCCGGACCAGGGGGCGGTTTGCCCCTGAGCGCACGCGTGGGTGCTCGTCAGCGCACCGGGTGCAGCACCGGGCGGGTCACTCGCTGCCGGCCATGAGCTGTTCCACGACACGGTCCAGATCGATGTGGCGGTGTTCGGTGCCCGGCGGTACCAGCATCTCGGTGCGGTGCAGGAAGGCCGTGACGGAGGCGCTCGCCAGCTCCAGCAGGGCCGAACCGGCGTGGGTCCTGAGCAGGACCCGGACCGAGCCCGGACGGCCCTGGCGCCGTGGGTAGACCACCACGTCCCCGGCCCCCGTGGGCCGGCGCAGCCCCTGGGCGAGGAGCGACCGGGCGAAGACCCACTCGACGCACAGCGCGGAGGGGGCGCCCAGGGACAGGCAGACGGCATAGGGATCCGCCGCGGAGTACCGGAGTTCGGCCGGGACCGGTATCGGCGGTTCGTCGGCCACGGTGACGCGGACGCTGGTCTTGCATACGATCGGGTCCTCGTCCGTGACCCCGGCAGAATCGTTTCTCATGCCGTCCCCCTGTCTGCGACGGTTCGGTTCGGTGTGTCGGCCCGCTCTGACGGCCCGAGGTGCTGACGACGGTACGGCGGGCCCGGGGGCGCGGCTTGCCGACGCGTGCACGGGGTGTTGTCCGAAGGGGAAACGCTTCGGCGCACCGGCTGTCCGCCCGGCGTTCGTGTGCCGGCCGCCGCTCGGCTGCCGGTCATCGCCCGGTGCCGGCAGGCGTTCGGGCTGCCGCCCGGCAGCCGGCCCGTCCGCCCGGCGTCCACGCCGTTCCGGCCGGATAGTGGTTGAATGTAGAACAATTACTGGGTGGAGAGGTGATCCCGATGAGCAATGTCGAGACGCAGCCCGTCGAAGTGCGCTGCGGCACCGAGACGGACGGCGGGCCACCGGCCGGGGCGCCACGGGTCGACGTACTGACCCCGCGCGATGTCCCCCTGGGCGGCCCGCGCGCCATGACCGTGCGGCGCACCCTGCCGCAGCGCGCCCGGACCCTGATCGGCGCCTGGTGCTTCGCCGACCACTACGGCCCCGACGACGTCGCCGAGACCGGCGGGATGGACGTCGCCCCCCACCCCCACACCGGGCTCCAGACCGTCAGCTGGCTCTTCAGCGGCGAGATCGAGCACCGCGACAGCCTGGGCAGCCACGCCCTCGTACGGCCCGGCGAGCTGAACCTCATGACCAGCGGGTACGGCATCAGCCACTCCGAGGTCTCCACCCCGCGCACCACCGTCCTGCACGGCGTCCAGCTGTGGGTGGCGCTCCCCGAGGAGCACCGCGCCACCGCCCGGGACTTCCGGCACCACGTCCCCGAGCCCGTACGGACCGACGGCGCCGAGATCCGGGTCTTCCTCGGCTCCCTCGCCGGCAGCACCTCCCCGGTGCCGGCCTTCACGCCCCTGCTCGGCGCCGAGATCGTCCTCGAGCCGCACGCGGCCGTCACGCTCGCCGTGGACCCCGGCTTCGAGCACGGGCTCCTGGTCGACCAGGGCGCCGTCCGCCTGGCCGACGTGCTCCTGAAGCCCGCCGAGCTGGGCTATGTCCACCCGGGCCCCGGCACGCTGACCCTGGTCAACGAGTCGGACGACATCGCGCGGACGGTCCTCCTCGGCGGAACCCCCTTCGAGGAGGAGATCGTCATGTGGTGGAATTTCATCGGCCGGAGCCACGACGACATCGTCAGGGCGCGCGAGGACTGGCAGAACTCGTCCGACCGTTTCGGCGCTGTCGAGGGATATCCGGGAGACCGTCTTCCCGCCCCCGTCCTGCCGAATGCCACCATCACCCCGCGCAGGAATCCGCCGCGTCACTGACGCCATCCGAAAGGCACCCCATGAGCCAGCCTTCCGCCGCCCCGGTCGTCGAGCGTGTGGACGCCAAGAATCGCTACGAAATACTCGTCGACGGCAAGCGCGCCGGGCTGACCGCCTACCGCGACCGCGACGCGCAGCGCGTCTTCTACCACACCGAGGTCGACGACGCCTTCGCCGGACAGGGCCTGGCCTCCCGGCTCGTCCAGGAGGCCCTCACCGACGTACGGGAGTCCGGGAAGCGGATCGTGCCCGTCTGCCCGTACGTGGCCAAGTTCCTCAAGCGCCACGAGGAGTTCGCCGACCTGGTCGACCCCGTGACGCCCGACGTCCTGCGGTGGCTGGACACCGAACTGGGCTGACCGGGCCGCGCCCCGGCCGCCGGCCCTCCAGGGCCGGCGGCCTGCTGTCCGCGCAGCGCACGTATCTGGTCCCACAGCGCACACCGCTCGTGTCCCCCTCGCTCCGCGGCCGCCACCGCGGTTAGTGTCCAGGCAGTCGAATTCCACCGGCGTGGCGTTCCCCGGGAACGGCCACGCAGCGACGAGCCGAATATCCCGCGCCACGCCTGCCGCCGGATACGGCCGTCGCCCCGGTCAATTCCCGCCCCCACACGAACGAGGTGTTGTTGTGGAGCGATGGACAAGGCGCGAGGACGAACGACTGCTCACCGGAAAAGGCCGGTACGTCGCCGATATTCACGTGCCGGGATGTCTGGACGCCGCATTTGTGAGAAGCGAGGTCGCCCACGGCTCGCTGCGGAGCGTGGACTGCGCCGCGGCGCGCGACGTGCCCGGTGTGGTGGGCGCGTGGTCGGCCGCCGACCTGCCGGACCTGCCGCCGGTTCCGCACACCCTGCTCGCCCGGCTGTCGACGGAGGAAGCCGTTGCGGGCCGGGAGTGGCCGGCGCTCGTCAAGGACCGGGTGCGCTACCCGGGCGAGGCGCTGGCGGTCGTCCTCGGCGAGGACCGCTACCGGGCCGAGGACGGGGCCGCCGAGGTCACCGCCGTGATCGATCCGCTGCCCGCGATGGTGACACCGTCCGCGGCCCTGGACGACTCGGTCCGCCTGTTCGACGGTCTCAGCAACACCGCTCTGCGGGGCGAGGCCGGTACTCCCATCGACCCGGCCGTCTGGCAGGACGCCGCCGCCGTCGTCGAGGCCACCTACCGGCAGCAGCTGCTCATGCCCAGCCCCATGGAGTGCCGCACGATCCTCGCCGTGCCGGAGGGGGACCGGCTGACCGTCTGGTCGGGGCACCAGATGCCGCACCGGCTGCGCCGCGAACTCGCCGCGCTGCTCGGCTGGTCCGCCGACCGGATCCGGGTCGTCGTCCCGGACACCGGAGGCGCCTTCGGCTCCAAGAGCGCCGCCTTCCCCGAGTTCGTGGTCGTCGCCCACCTGGCCGTCACGCTCGGCCGGCCCGTGCGCTGGATCGAGGACCGCCTGGAGTCGATGCTCGTCGCCACCCGCGGCCGGGGCCAGGACCAGACCGTCCGGCTCGCCGCCGACGCCGAAGGGCACCTGCTGGCCTACGAGCTGACGATCAACGCGGACGTCGGCGCCTACCCCCACCTCGGCGTCGGACTGCCCATGCAGACGGCGTGGATGGCGCCCGGCGCGTACACCACCCCGCACGTCCACGCGACCCTGCGCTCGGTCCTCACCAACACCATGGTGACCTACCCCTACCGTGGCGCCGGACGCCCCGAGGCCGCCATCGCCATCGAGCGCACCATGGACCTGCTCGCCCGGCGGCTCGGCATCGACCCGGTCGAGCTGCGCCGGCGCAACTTCATCCCGCCCGACGCCTTCCCGTACGACACCCCCACCGGCCGCCGCTACGACAGCGGGAACTACGCCGCCGCGCTGGACCTCGCCCTGGAGACGGTCGGCTACGAGGAGTGGCGCGCCGAACAGGCCCGTCGCCGCGGCGACCCGGACGCGCTGCCGCTCGGCATCGGCGTCTCCTGCTACGTGGAGCGCTCGGGCGGCGAGCCGGGCGGACTGCACGAGTTCGGCAGCCTGGAGGTCCACGAGGACGGCACCGTCACCGCCCGCTGCGGCGCCGCCCCCAGCGGCCAGGGACACGAGACGGTCTTCCCGGCGCTCGTCGCCAAGAGCCTCGGCGTCCCCGAGGCGCAGGTCCGCCTGGTCGAGGGCGACACCGACGAACAGCCCGAAGGGCTGGGCTCCTTCGCCAGCCGCTCGGCACAGGTCGCCGGCGCGATGTTCCAGCGGGCGGCCGGCCTCCTCATCGAGCAGGCCCGCCGGCGCGCCGCGGAGCTGTGGGGCCTGCCGGCCGACGCGGTCGCCTGGGCCGACGGCACCGTCCACGCGACCTCCGGCGGCTCGGCCGTCCTGACCCTCGCCGAACTGGTCAAGGCGACCGGGCCGTTGCGCGTCGAGGACCGCTACGAAGCCGGCATGGCGTTCCCCTTCGGCGCGCACGTCGCCGTGACCGAGGTGGACCCCGACCTCGGCACCGTGAACGTCCTGCGGCTCGTGGCCGTGGACGACTGCGGAGTGGTCCTCAACCCCACCGTGGTGCACGGACAGGCGTACGGATCCGCCGTCCAGGGCATCGGCCAGGCCCTCTACGAGGGCATGACGTTCGACGCGGACGGCGTACCCCACCTGGCGAACGGATTCCTGGACTACCTGCTGCCCACCTACACCGAGATCCCGCCCATCGAGATCAAGGACACCTGCACACCCAGCCCCGCCACCCCGCTGGGCGCCAAGGGAGCGGGGGAGTCCGGCTGCATCGGCACCCCGGCCGCCCTCGTCAACGCCGTGGCCGACGCCCTGCGGATCGCCGACCCCGACCTGCTCCAGATGCCGCTCACGCCGGACACCGTCTGGCGGGCGGCCCGCGCCCCGAAGCACGAGGAGGGTGCCCGGTGAAACCCGCGTCCTTCGACTACGCCGTCCCCCGCACGGTCGCCGAGGCCGTCCAGGCGCTCGGCGACACCGGCCGCGCGGCCCAGGTGCTCGCCGGCGGACAGAGCCTGATCCTGGAGATGCACCTGCAACGCATCCGGCCGCAACTCGTCGTCGACATCAACCGCATCGAGGAACTCGACGGCATGCGCGTCGAGGGTGGTGAACTGCGCGTCGGCGCCCTCGTCCGCCACGCGGCCTTCGAGCCGGCCGACGCCGTGCCCGGCCCGCTGGGCACCCTGCTGTCCCGGGCCGTCGTCAACATCGCCCACCCGCCCATCCGATCCCGGGGCACCATGGCCGGCAGCTTCGGCTGGGCCCACCCCGCCTCCGAATGGTGCGCCATCGGCGTCGCCCTCGACGCCACCGTCGAGGTCACCGGTCCCGGCGGCCCCCGCTCCCTCCCGGCGCGGGACTACTTCCTCGGGCCGTACCGCACCGCGCGCCGGCCGCAGGAGCTGATCACCGCCGTACGCCTGCCGCTGCTCGGCGGGAACACCGGCGTCGGCTTCGTCGAACACCGCCGCACGCACTTCTGCTTCGCCCAGGTCGCTGTCGCGGCGGCCCTCACCGTGACCGACGGCGTGATCAGCGACGCACGCATCGGACTGGTGAACTGCGCCGACCGCCCCCTCCGGGCCCGCGCCGCCGAACAGGCGCTGATCGGCGCCGACTTCGCGCCGCTCCCCGCCGGTTCCCGGCTCCCCGACGGCCATCCGTTCGCCCGCGCCGGCCGGGCCGCCGCCCAGGAGGACGCCGCGCCCCTCGCCGAACCCTACGCCGACGTGGAGTACAAGCGGCACGCCATCGCCGTGCTGGTCGGCAGGACACTCACCGAGGCGGCGGACGACCTGCGCTCGCGTCGCGCCCCACGACAGGGAGACCCCCGATGAAGATCACGCTCACCGTGAACGGCACCGCGCACGCCCTGGACGTCGAACCCCGCCGCCTGCTCGCCGACGTCCTCCGCGACGACCTGGGCCTCACCGGCACCCACCTCGGCTGCGAGCACGGCATCTGCGGGGCGTGCAGCGTGCTCATGGACGGCGAGGCGATCCGCGCCTGCCTGGTGCTGGCCGTGCAGTGCGACGGCAGCTCGATCCGCACGGTCGAGGGCCTCGCCGGTCCCGACGGCGAACCCCACCCGCTGCAACGGGCGTTCTCCGCCGAGCACGCGCTCCAGTGCGGATTCTGCACCCCCGGCTTCCTCATGGTGGCCGCCGGAGCGCTCGACGCCGACCCCGACCTCGCCGACAAGCCGGACGCCATCGACGGCGTCGTCGGCTCCAACATCTGCCGGTGCACCGGCTACGAACCCATCCGGCGCGCCATCGCCCGCGCCGCCCGGGAGCAGCGGGAGACCACCGCCTGACACACGCCGGCCCGCACCGACCGCCCCCGCGAGGGGCGGTCCCGCGGCCGTCAGAGGAGACACACATGAACGGTGACATCCGCGCCGGAGTGATCGACGTCCACGCCCACTGGCTGCCCCGCGATCTGCTGCCCCTGCCACCCGGCAACCCGCTCGGCGGCATGAACGACCGCGACGGCGAACTCTTCCTGGGCGACATACCGCTGTCGTTCCCGACCGCCGCGATGACCGACATCGACACCGTCGTCGCCGACACCCTGAAGGCCGGACTCGGCACGCGCGTCATCTCCGCACCGCCCTTCGCCTTCCCCGTGCACGCCCCCGCCGAGGCCGACGACTACGTCGCCGCCTACAACGGACAGCTCGCCGACGCCGTCTCCCGCACCGACGGCACCCTCGTCGGACTGGGACTGGTCCGGCTCGACGACGCCGACGCCGCCCGCCGGGAACTCACCCGGCTCGCCGCCGCCGACGGCATCGCGGGCATCGCGGTCCCGCCCGTGGTCGACGGCCGCTCCTACGACCGTGGCGTCCCCCGGCAGATCCTCGGCATCGCCGCCGAACTGGGCCTGTCCGTCCTCGTCCACCCGATGCAGCTGCCGCGCGCCGAATGGGACCACCACTACCTGGTGAACCTCATCGGCAACCCGGTGGAGACCACGACCGCCGTGGCCGGGGTCCTGCTCGGCGGCGTCCTGGAAGAACTCCCCGGCCTGCGGATCTGCTTCGTCCACGGCGGCGGCTGCGCGCCCGCGCTGCTGGGCCGGTGGGGACACGGCTGGCGCACCCGCGCGGACGTGCGCCGGGGCAGCGGCCGTCCCCCGGCGGAATCCTTCGGACTGCTCTACTTCGACACCATCACCCACGACCCCGAGGCCCTCGCGCTGCTGCGGGCCCACGCCTCGCCCGACCGGATCGTCTGCGGCAGCGACTACCCCTTCGACATGGCGCAGCCCGACCCGGTGGGCTTCCCGTCGGCGCACGGCATCGACGCCGCGACGCTCGAAGCGAACGGCCGCAGCTTCCTCGGACTGACCACGCCGGACCACAGCTGACGGCAGATCGGAGAGACCCCATGCGAGACCTGGCGCCCCGCCTGCTTCAGTGGCAGGCCGCCGGAGCCCGCTGCGCCCTCGCGAGCGTCGTCGCCGTCCGGGGCAGCGCACCGCTGCGCACGGGAGCGGCGCTGTGCGTCCACGAGGACGGCACGGCCCTCGGCAGCGTGTCGGGAGGCTGCGTCGAAGGCTCCGTCTACGACCTGGCCCGGGAGGTGCTGGACTCGGGGGAGGCGCGGTGCGTGTCCTTCGGGTACGCCGACGACGACGCGTTCGCGGTGGGGCTGATGTGCGGAGGCGAGATCGACGTCTTCGTCCAGGCCGTGGACGACGGCACGGCACGGGTCCTCGCCGCCGCCCACCTGGCCGCGGCGGCACGCCGCCCGGTCGTCGTGGCGCGCCTCCTGCCGGGACCCGGCGCGGGCACCGGCTCCGTCGCCGTGTGGCGGGACGGCCACCTGGGCAGCACCGGCGACCCCGCCCTGGACCTCGCCGTCCTCGCCGACGCCCGCCGGATGCTCGACCGGGACGGCACCGCCGTACGGACGTACGAGGCCGGCGTGTCCCGGCCCCACGACACCGGCGTTCCGAGCGAACCGCGGGCCACACACGTCCTGTTCGAGGCCTGGGCCCCGCCGCCCCGGCTGCTGGTGTTCGGCGCCAACGCCCACGCCGGCGCGGTGAGCCGGATCGGCGCCCTCCTCGGCTACCACGTCACGGTCTGCGACGCCCGCGCCACCTTCACCACACCCGAGCGCTTCCCGGACGCCGACGAGGTCGTCGTCGACTGGCCCCACCGGTACCTGGCGGCCACGGAGACCGACCACCGGACCGTGGTGTGCGTGATGACGCACGACCCGAAGTTCGACGTCCCCGTCCTCACCGAAGCCCTCGGCCGCCCGCTGGCCTACGTCGGAGCGCTCGGCTCCCGCCGCGTCCAGGCACGCAGGCGGGAGGACCTCGCCGCGGCCGGCGTGTCCCCCGGCGAACTCGCCCGGCTGCACGCGCCCCTGGGCCTCGACCTGGGCGCCTCGACCCCCGAGGAGACCGCCGTGTCCTTCGCCGCGGAACTCATCGCCGTCCGCGGCGGGCGCACCGCCCGCCCGCTCTCCCTGCTGGACGGGCCCATCCACCCGGCCGCGACCGGGGACCGGTGCGCTGCCGGAACCGACCCCGTGCGCGGACGGACAACGGCCGCGCTCCGCACTCACTAACGTGGTCCGGGCGCGAGGCAGGCCCTCCGTGCCACCGCCCGGAGGGCCGTGCCGCAAGGCCCGAACCCGAGGAGTGCCATGGCCAAGCAGACCATCGCCGAGCAGTACGTCGACCTCATGGCGCGCGCCGGTGTGCGCCGCATGTACGGCGTGGTCGGAGACAGCCTGAATCCCGTCGTCGACGCGGTCCGGCGGCACGCCGACGTCGAGTGGATCCAGGTCCGCCACGAGGAGGTCGCGGCGTTCGCCGCCGGGGCGGAGGCCCAGCTCACCGGGCGGCTTGCCGCGTGCGCGGGATCCTGCGGCCCCGGCAACCTCCACCTCATCAACGGCCTGTACGACGCCCACCGCTCCATGGCGCCCGTGCTCGCGCTGGCCGCCCACATACCCAGCGGCGAGATCGGCACCGGCTACTTCCAGGAGACCCACCCCGACCGGCTGTTCGCCGAGTGCAGCCACTACTCCGAGCTGATCTCCTCACCGCGTCAGATGCCCCGCGTGGTGCAGACGGCGATCCAGCACGCCGTGGGCCGCCGCGGGGTCTCGGTCGTGGCGCTGTCCGGTGACACCGCCGCCGAGGACTCCCCGGACGCGGCACCCGAACTCGCCATGCCCCTGGACCTGCCCGCCATCCGCCCCAGCGACCAGGAGATCGCCCGGCTCACCGAGCTGGTGGACGGCGCCGAACGCGTCATGGTGTTCTGCGGCCGGGGCGTCGCCGGAGCCCACGCCGAGGTGATGGAGTTCGCCGGGAAGGTCAAGGCCCCGGTCGGCCACGCCCTGCGCGGCAAGGAGCACATCCAGTACGACAACCCGTACGACGTCGGCATGTCCGGACTGCTCGGCTACGGCGCCGCCTACGAGGCCATGCACGAGTGCGACCTGCTCATCCTCCTCGGCACCGACTTCCCCTACACCGACTTCCTGCCCCGCCACGTGCGCACCGTGCAGGTCGACGTGCAGCCCGAGCGGCTGGGCCGGCGCACCCAACTCGACTTCGCCGTCTGGGGAGACGTCCGCGAGACCCTGCGCTGCCTGACGCCCGCGGTGCGGGAGAAGCAGTCGCGCCGCTTCCTCGACCGGATGCTGGAGCGGCACGCGCACGCCCTGGAAGGCGCGGTCAGCGCCTACACCCGCGACGTCGACCGGCACACCCCCATCCACCCCGAGTACGTGGCCTCCGTGCTCGACGAAGAGGCCGCCGACGACGCCGTGTTCACCGTCGACACCGGCATGTGCTGTGTGTGGGCGGCGCGTTACCTCACACCCAACGGCCGCCGCCGCATCCTCGGCTCCTTCGTGCACGGCTCCATGGCCAACGCGCTGCCCCAGGCCATCGGCGCCCAGTTCCTCGACCGCGGCCGGCAGGTCGTCTCGCTCTCCGGCGACGGCGGGTTCTCCATGCTCATGGGCGACTTCCTCACGCTCGTCCAGTACGACCTGCCGGTCAAGGTGGTCGTCTTCAACAACTCCTCCCTCGGCATGGTCGACCTGGAGATGATGGTCGACGGCCTGCCCCCGCACGGCACGACGTACCCGCACGCCGACTACGCCGCCATCGCCACGGCCGCCGGAGCCCGCGGCATCCGGGTGGAGCAGCCCGGTCAGGTCCGGGACGCGCTGCGCGAGGCGTTCGCCCACGACGGGCCCGCACTGGTGGACGTCGTCACCGATCCGGCCGCGCTGGCCGTCCCGCCGAAGATCACCACCGAACAGCTCACCGGTTTCGCCCTGTCCGCGAGCCGGACCGTCCTGAGCGGAGGCGTCGGCCGGATGGTGCACCTGGCCCGGGCCAACCTCCGCAACATCCCCCGCCCCTGATCCGGTCCTAGCCGGCGAACGCGGGGCCGGACCCGGCCGGCCCCGCCACGGCGTCGAAGGCATGGGTCACCTCGGGCGCCGTTCCCGGCACGAGCAGCTCACGGGCCCGCTCCTCGCGGCGGCGGTCGGTGGCGGTCCACCGGACGTGGTGCTGGGCGCGGTGTTCCGCCCAGGAGCCGACGAGGTAGTTCTCGACGAAGCGTTCCAGGTCGTTGCCGTCCTGGTAGAGACCCCAGGTGAGCGCCCCCGTGCGGCGCCGGGAGCGGGCGACCTGGCGCATGCGGTCCGTGAACGCGGCCCAATTCGCGGCGGGGACCCGGTAGACGACGGAGACCAGGACCGGGCCGTCGGCCTCTCCCGGCTCGAACACCAGGGGAGGGGCCGGCCAGTGATCGGACGGCGTGGGGTCGATGCCCTCGGCGTCGTACAGCGGCCACCGGCGCACACTGGCCGCGCCGAGCAGCATCACCGCCCCCGCGATCAGGAGACACGCGCTCAGCCCCACCCAGTCGGCGACCGCGCCCCACAGCGGTGCCGCGAGGGCCTGACCGCCCTGGAACACCAGCAGGTACACCGCGAGGCCACGGGCCCTGACCCAGCCGGGCAGCCGCGTCTGCACGGCCGCGTTGAGCGTGGACAGCACCCCGATCCAGGCGAGGCCCGCCGGCAGCAGGACGACCGTGACCAGCCAGGGTGTGCGGACCGTCGCCAGCACGGCGAGCACGCCGGCGAACACCAGGGCACCGGCGGCGAGCGTGCCGTTGGCACCCAGCAGGGCACGGACACGCGGCAACGCGAACGCCCCCGCCACGGCACCCACGCCCACCGCCGCCAGCAGCAGCCCGTATCCGCCCGACCCGAGGCCGAGGAACTCGCTCGCGGCCAGCGGCAGCAGCGCCCACAGCGCGGCCCCGCCGGGGATGAACAGGAGCGTGCGCAGCAGCACCCGGCGGACACCGGGCGCGTTCCACACATAGCGGCGGCCGGCGTACAGGGCCGCCAGCAGGCCGTCGTTCCCGGGGACCGCGGCGGTGGCCGGCGCCGGGCGCCGCCATGCCACGAGGACGGCCGCGATGCCCAGGTAGGAGGCCGCGTTGAAGGCGAAGACCCAGCCGGCGCCCGCCGCCGCGACCACCGCACCGCCGAGCGCGGGACCCACGGCACGGGCCAGGTTCACGTTCACCGCGCCCAGTGCCGCCGCCTGACCGAGCCGCCGGCGCTCCACCAGTTCCGGCTGGATCGCCTGCCACGCCGGGCCCATCAGCGCGGTGCCGCAGCCGAGCAGGAACGTGAGCGCGAGCAGCAGGGCCGGCGTCAGGGCGTCCAGGAACGCCAGCACGGCCAGTACACCGGACACGGCGAGCATCGCGCACTGCGCGGCCAGCAGCACCGAGCGCCGGTCGAAGCGGTCGGCGACCACCCCGGCGGGCAGGGCCAGCAGGACCACGGGAAGGCCGGCGGCGGTCTGCACGAGCGTCACCAGCGCGGCACCGTGCCCGACCAGCAGCCACTGCGCGCCCACCGTCTGCATCCAGCTGCCGATGTTCGAGACCAGCTGGGCGATCCACAGGGCGCGGAAGACGCGCGCCGCGAGCGGGGCCCAGGGGGAGTCGGCCGCGGCGGGGGCGGAGGCCGAAGATGCGCTGCTCATGCCCGGGACAGTAGGGGCCGCCGCCCCCCGGCTCTTGACCAGGAGCGCATGGGGTGTGATCCGGCAGCGCAGCCCCCGGTCACTGTCTTGTCACTCTTTTCGCACATCCACCGGCCTACGCTCCGGGCGAAGCGGAGCCGGGTCCGGATCTTCCGACGCCGTCGCCGCTCCATGCGACAACGGTTCGGCAGGCAAGGGCGGTTCATGTCTCCCACAGGCACGACCCTCATCGGCGGGCGCACGGCCGGCACCTCCACGGCCGGCACGTCATCGGGCGGCGGGGTGCGGCGGATGCCCATGGGTCTGGACATCGTGGTCAGGGACGCCGTACCCGCACGCCTGCCCCGGGAGAGTCAGCCGTGTCCGCCCCCGGGCCCCGCCGCGCGTCCCCGACGACTGATCGCCCGGGAGAGCGGCGAGTACCTCTTCGTGGGGCTGCGCGGCACCGGTGGCGCCTCACCCGCGCGCAAGCCCGCCGCGGACGTGCGCCTGGGCCCCGGTGACATCTGCTTCTACGACGTGCACCAGCCCGCGGCGCTGGACTTCCCGCGGCAGGCCCGCCTGAAGGTGTTCCTGCTCCCGTGTGAACTGCTCGGGCTCGCCCGGTCCGACGTGCCCCGCCTCACGCAGGCCCCGGTCACCCCCGCGTCCCGGCTGGGTGCCCTGCTCTCGCCGTTCCTGTCCGACTTCGCCGACACCGCGGTGGGGGCCCGGTCCGTGCTCGGCGACCTGCTCGCCTGGAACGCCGTGAGCCTGCTGACCACCCTGGCCGACGAGCATCTGGCCGACCAGGCGCGCGGACGGGAGCCGGGCACCCGGACGCCGCTGATGTCGGACATCCTGGACTTCATCGACCTGCGGCTGAGCGACGCGGACCTGTCTCCGGAGACGATCGCCCGCGCCCACCACATCTCCGTGCGCTACCTGCACAAGCTGTTCCGGGAGGAGGGCACGACCGTCGGGCGGCTGATCCAGCGCCGGCGGCTGGCCGAGTGCCGGCGCTTCCTCACCCTGCGCTCCGCGGAGAACATGACCATCGCGGCCGTCGCGCGTCGCTGGGGCTTCGCGAGCCCCACCCACTTCAGCCGCGTGTTCCGCGCCACGTACGGGATGTCGCCCAGCGAGTGGCGGGAGTTCGCCGGGCGGGGTGACCGGGAGGCCGGGGGATGACCACAGGAGCTGTGCGTGGAGACACCGACGAAGCGTCAGGACGGTGGCCGCGTCCAGGCGGCACCGTCGCCGGACAGGCGGTGGGTCGCCACGGAGGTGACCGCCAGGAGCAGCAGGCACAGGCCCAGGGTGAGCACGAGGTGGCCGCGCAGGACGAGTTCCGCGCCGGCGAGGGCGCCGAGCAGCATCGCCAGCACGGACAGGATCCGGCGGCCGGGCCTGGGCGCCGCACCGCCCGCCGGCGGGGAGTCCGCGGCCAGACCGGTCAGGGTCAGCGTCAGCACGGTCGTGGTCAGGTCCGGCACGCCCAGGCGCCGGGCGACCGCGTTCTGCAGCCCCATGGCGAGCCCGAGGCACACGATGAGCGTGTACTCGACCCCGGTGGTGACCCGGCCGTCCGCGACCGCCGTGACGACCACCGTGACGCCGACCAGCACCGTCTGCGCGGCGGTGGCCGTCTTCAGCAGGTGCCCGCGATGCCCCGCGAACCGGGTGCCCAGCCGGCCGCCGCTCAGCGCGCCGGCGAGGAACGCCGCCAGCGCGACGACGGAGGCGAGTACGGACAGGGTCTGGGCACCCGCCAGGGCGAACCCGAGGAACACCACGTTGCCGGTCATGTTGGCGACGAAGACGTGGCCCAGCGCCAGATAGCTCACCGCGTCGACCAGACCGGTGACCACGGTCAGCACCAGCATCAGGGGAGGCAGCGGGCCGTGCCGGTCGCCCTTGGGCGGGACCAGTGTGTGGACCGCGTCAGTCAGCAGGCTGCGCATGGGTGCTTCCTTCCGTTGCCAGGGACGAGTGGTGCAGTACCACACGGGTCAGCAGCCCGCTCGCCGGGCCGGTCACGATCGCGGCGACCGCGACCCACACCGGCCACGGCGTGATACCCAGCGCGTGGTCGAGCGACCACGCGCCCGGCCCGGTGAGGGCCAGCGCCACGGAGACGACCACGAGGACCAGGGGGTACTCGTAGCCGTCGTTCTGCACCCACAGGCCCTTGGGCCACTTCACGGTGCCCGCGACCGTCATCACCCCCATGGCGGCCATCGCCGCCAGGGGCGTGAGCAGACCGGCGGTCAGGAACAGGCCGGCCCCGATCTGGCTGGCGCCCGCGACGACCGCGGTCAGCCGGCCGCCGCGGAACCCGTCGTGCCGGAACTCCTCCGTTCCGCCTGCCAAGCCGTGGCCCCCGAGCCGGAAGCTCACCTTCTGCACTCCGTGGCCGGCGATGAGGAGCCCCGCCACCACCCGGAGGACCAGCAGTCCCGCGTCCATCTCTTCCTGCCTGTTCCTGACTCAGTCCTTGCTCGCTGCGCTGGGGGAGGATCAGCCGGCCGCGTGGCCGCCGATGAAGGTCTGGGCGTACACCAGGCCGAGGCCGTAGGTGCCGCCGTGCTCCTTCACGACCTCTGTCACCGGCACGTACGTCTCGCCGCGGGCCCAGTCACGCTGCAGCTCCAGCAGCACCTGCACCCAGGTCACCGGCACGGCGCCGCCCTGGATCATGCGCTGGACGGCGTGCTCGTGGGCCTGCGGGCTGACACCGCCGGACGCGTCGGTGACGACGTACACCTCGTAGCCCTGGGCGATGGCGGAGAGCACCGGCAGGACGACGCAGACCTCCGTCCACAGACCGGCGATGACGAGCTTCTTGCGGCCGGTGGCCTTGACGGCCTCGACGAACGCGGTGTCCTCCCAGGCGTTCATCGTGGTGCGGTCGATGATCTTCTGGTCCGGGAACACGTCCGCCAGCTGCGGCAGGATCGGACCCGAGAACGACTCGGCCGCCACGGTGCTCAGCACGACCGGCACGTCGAAGACCTTGGCGGCCTTGGCCAGACCCAGGGTGGAGTTGATGATCGCGGTCCGGTCGCCGCTGCCGGTGCCGAAGAACATCTGCGGCTGGTGGTCCACGAACAGCACCGCGCAGTTGTCCGGGGTCAGCAGGTCGGGGCTGGGGGACGCGGTGACCTGGGCGATGTCGACCATGAGAGTGCCTTTCCATTTCATGAACAGCGGCGGGGACGGGCGTCCGCGCCGGGGAACAACCGTCCTGGGGACGGGGTCTGTGGGTGCGAACGATCAGGGGATCGCTCAGAGGACGAAGCAGGGGTCGAACGGCATGTCGGCGGCGCCGGGGGCCAGACCGCGCCGTGCGCGCCAGGCGCGGTGCTGCTCCGACTCCGCCACGGCCTCGCCGAGGGCCTCCGCCTGGCGCACACCGGCCGGCCGGGACGCCTGGTAGCCGCCGAAGTGCGCTACCGGGCTCCAGGCGGGGGTGACGGGCGGCAGTTCCTCGTCCAGGCCCTCGTACTCGCGGGCGGCGTAGACGATCCGGCCGCCGGTGACCGTGAGCAGCGACTCGATGTGCGCGATCTCCGGCTCCGGCACGGTGAAGTAGTCGTCGGACAGCACCGCGAGGTCCGCGTAACACCCCGGCCGCAGCACGCCCTTGACCTGCTCCTCGCCGGTCAGTTCGGCGCCCGCGACGGTGAACATCCGCAGTGCCGTCTCCCGGTCGACACGGTTGCCGGGGGAGCGGAGCACGAGGTCGCCGATGTCGCGTCCGCTCACCAGCCAGTGCAGGGCGACCCAGGGGTTGTAGGTGGAGACCCGGGTGGCGTCCGTGCCGGCGGCCACGGTCAGTCCGCGGTCCAGCATGGCGCGGACGGGCGGGGCGTCCGCGGCGGCTCCGGGGCCGTAGCGGCGCAGGAACGCCTCGCCCTGGAAGTACAGCCGGTTCTGGACGGACATGGCGCCACCGAGCGCGGCGACACGGTCGAGGCTCTCCGCGGACACGGTCTCCGCGTGGTCGAACAGCCACCGGTTCCCGGCCGGGAAGAGCCCCTCGGCGGCCAGCTTCTCGAAGACCGCGAGATCCCGGCGGATGGTCTCGTCGTACGTGGCGTGCAGCCGGAATCCCCAGCCGTTCTCCATGAGGAGACGTACGGCCTTCTCGAACTCGCCCTCGTAGTCGCCGAGTTCCGGGCGCGGCTGGCTGAAGTTCTCGAAGTCCGCCGCCGCCCAGGTGAGGTTCTCGCCCGCGCCGTTCAGACGCAGCCACGCGTCTCCGTCCTCCGGGCGGGCCGTCTCGATCCAGCGGGTGAGGTCGGCGATCTCCTGGCCCGCGGTCTGCGGGAAGAGGTGGTAGGCGATGCGCAGCGACAGCTGACCGGCCTTCGCCAGCTCGATGACGGTGCTGTAGTTCTCGGGGAAGTTCTGGAAGCCGCCGGCGGCGTCGATCGCCGACGTCAGGCCGAACCTGTTGAGTTCGCGCAGGAAGTGACGGGTCGACACCTTCCTGTCCTCGTCCTCCAGCACCGGCGCCTTCGCCAGCGTCGAGTACAGGACGAGGGCGCTCGGCGCGGCCAGCAGCATGCCCGTCGGCTCCCCGTCCCGGCCGCGGACGATCTGTCCGCCCTTCGGGTCCGGCGTGTCCTTGCCGAACCCGGCCGCCCGCAGCGCCGCCCGGTTGAGGACGGCCGACTGGTACAGGTGCAGCACGAACACCGGGGTGTCGGGGGCGGCGGCGTTCAGCTCGGCCACGGTCGGCAGGCGCCGCTCGGCGAACTGGTCGGCCGACCAGCCTCCGACCACCCGCACCCACTGGCCCTTGGGCGTCCGCGCGGCCTGTTCCCGCAGCATCGCCAGGGCCTGCCGGAGCGTGCGGACGCCGTCCCAGCGAAGCTCCAGGACGTAGTTGAGACCGCCCCGGATCACGTGCAGATGAGCGTCGTTGAGCCCCGGGATCATCCGCCGGCCCAGCGCGTCCACCACCTTCGTGGCGGGCCCGACGTGCGGGGCGACGTCCTTGTCGCCGCCGACGACCGTGATGACACCGCCTCGCACGGCGAGTGCCTCGGCACGCGGGTGGCGCGGGTCCCCCGTATGGATACTGGCGTTGCGGACGACCAGCTCCGCGGCATCGTCGGTGGCCTGGGGAACCAGCCCGCCGACCGGCATGGCAGACACGTGTGCGGGACCTCCTGGGTGAGGGGCGTCCTGGATGTGCGCCGCGCTCGCGCTCGGCGGCCGGCGAGAGCGGCGGACGAGCGACGAGGAGGGCGATCAGAGACGCGGGCGAGAAGCGCGGTGATGGCGCGAGAGTCCGCCGTCGTGCCGATGGGCGAACCGCGACCGCTGTGCCCACACGCTAGGCCCGGGGAACACCGCCGTGTGTCCTGTCCGTGCACCGGTCCGTTGCCCACAGCGCACCGGGCGCGCGGGGTGCGCTGTTCGTGCACTTTGGGGACGTCGGGCGTGCACGGACGGGCAATCACCGCGCGGACAGCCGCTCTACGGTTGCGCTCAGCGGCGCCGGAGTGTCCAGCACGACCATCCGGCTCGTGTGCCGGAACGACCGGCGTCCCCGACGCATTCCCAGGAGATTCGCATGTCTGATGCCCAGGCGCCGGCCCAGCCGGTGCTGGAGCCCGCCGCGGCCGAGTTCGCGCAGGCGACCGCCAACCCGCCCTACCTGTTCGACCTGCCCCCGGCCGAGGGCCGCAAGGCCGTCGACGAGGTCCAGTCCGGCGAGATCGACAAGCCGGCGGTCGACGAGGAGTGGATCACCGTCCCCGGCGGCCCCACCGGCAGCGTCCGGGCACGCATCGTCAGGCCCGCCAGCACCACCGGCACCCTCCCGGTGATCCTCTACATCCACGGCGCCGGCTGGGTCTTCGGCAACGCCCACACCCACGACCGCCTCGTGCGCGAACTC
>NZ_JBEXKG010000149.1:0-18807 GCF_040609555.1 Streptomyces sp. NPDC004658 | reverse complement strand
CGCAGTTCCCCGCGCCCCTGGGGGGTCGCGGCTGATGCGCCCTGAAGGGGCGCGGGGAACTGCGCGAGCGAGCACCACGGGCCCGCAGACGGCACCGCACCGGCGGTCTCTACGCCGTCGCCGCCCCCGGCGCGGGCCGTGCCAGGTGTTGCGCCAGCCACGTCGGCACCCCACCTAGCAGCCGGAACAGGCGGCGGGCCTCCTCGCGCAGCCGGGACGCCTCCGGTTCCTCCTCCGTGTCGGCCAGCGAGACCAGCGCGGGCGCCGTACCCACCAGATAGCCCAACTCCTCGCGGATGCGGAGGGATTCGGCGAAGCCGTGCCGCGCTTCCGCCAGCTCGCCGTCCTGAAGGGCGAGCCCCGCAAGGTGGCGCCAGGTGAAGGACAGCAGCAGCGCGTCCGCGTCGGCCGCGGCGGCGGCGTGCGCGCGGCGGAACGCGGCGCGGGCCGCCTGCGGCGCACCGGTCAGGTTCTGGGCCACCAGCCCGCGCCGGAAGTCCAGCAGGGCCCGTCCGGAGGCCCCCGGCGGGATCAGCGCCGCCGCCCGCCCCAGCGCGGCCCGCGCCTCGTCGGCCCGGTCGCGCACGCCGAGCAACGTGGCGGCGTACGCCAGGTAGCCCCGCTCGCACGCGGCGGCCCCCCGCTCGTCGTCGCTGTGCGCGACCGCCTCCGCCGTCCGCAGCGCGTCCTCCGCCTCCTCCCAGCCCCGCTCGGTGTACAGGCACCGCTCGGCCAGCAGGGCGGCCCGCTGCAACGCCGGGGCGGGGCGGTCGGCGGGCAGCAGGGCCGCCGCGTCGGCCCAGCAGGCCCGGCTGCGCAACCGCCATACCGCGGTCTGGAGCGGATCGTCACCGGTGGTTCCGTTACCAGACATGGCGGTATGCGCCACGTTGCCCTCCCCGAGCACGCCATCGAGCTGTTGAGTGGTGGCGGCATTCCAGCACCAATCGCGGGGCCCGGCCAAGAGGGTGGGTGAAAGATTTCACAAAGTAGTGGGGCGCGGGCGTGACCTGTTCCGGCCGCCCACGCCCCGGCTGACCTCAGCTCATGCGCAGGGCCAGGAAGAAGTCCAGCTTGTCCTCCAGGCGGGAAAGGTCCCGTCCCGTCAACTGCTCGATCCGGCCGACCCGGTAGCGCAGCGTGTTGACGTGCAGGTGGAGGCGGGTGGCGCAGCGTGTCCAGGAGCCGTCGGAATCGAGGAACGCCTCCAGCGTCGGGATCAGCTCGGCCCGGTGCCGGCGGTCGTAGTCCTTCAGCGGGTCCAGCAGGCGGGCGGTGAAGGCGCGTCGGACGTCGTCAGGGACGAACGGGAGCAGCAGGACGTGCGACGCCAGCTCCTGGTGGCCGGCCGCGCAGACCCGGCCGGAGCGGGCGGCGGCGACCCGGCGGGCGTGCCGGGCCTCCTCCAGGGCGCCGCGCAGGCCCTCCGCCGAGTGCACGGCCGCGCTGACCCCGAGGGTGAGCCGGCCGTCGTCGTCCAGGCCCGCCGACAGCGGCTCGCGCACCGACCGCAGCAGGGCGTCGGCGAGCAGGCCGGTCTCCGAGCCGTCGTGCTCGGAGGCGACCGCGGGCAGCGGGACCAGGGCGACGGCCTCGTCGCCGGTGTGCGCGACCGCGATGCGGTCCGAGGGCTCGGGGCCCGTCGCCAGCGGGTCGACCAGCACCTCCTCCAGCAGGGACTGGGCGACCGGGCCGCCCTCGACCTCGCCGTCCTCCCACTCCACCCGGGCCACCACGACCTGCCAGTGCGGGGCCGCCCCGAGCCCGGGCAGCAGCACCGGGGCCGCCACCCTGAGGCGGGCGGCGATCTCGGCGGGCGCGGCGCCCGTCTGCACCAGCTCCAGCACCTCCTGGGCGAGCCGGCGGCGGACCGTGCGGGCCGCGTCCCGGCGGTCCCGCTCGACGGCGATCAGCTGGGTGACGCCGTGGAGCAGGTCCAGGCGCTCGCCGGGCCAGTCGCCGGCGTCCGCCTCCACGGCCAGCAGCCAGTCCGACAGGACCGTCTCGCGGACATCCCGGGCGGCCTGCGGGGAGCGGCCGGAGGAGCGGACCGGGAAGAGGGAGTACGTGGTGCCGTGCAGCTGGACGCGGTGCGGGCCGCGGCGGCCGGTGCGGGTGGCCGCCAGGTGCTCGGCGGCGAGCCGGGCGCAGGTGTCGGCGGGCAGCGCCGGGCCCGCCACCTTGGAGCCGGCGATCATCCGGCCGGTGGGGGAGAGCACCCAGGCGCGCAGGTCCAGGTCCGAGCCGAGCAGGTCCAGGACGACGTCGGGGCCGCCGCCGGCCGGGCCCGAGGTCATCATGCGGCGGTGCCGGTCCACGACGGCCGCCAGGTCCCCGGCGCGCTCGCCCGAGACCTGCCGGACCACGTGCTCGGTGATCGTCGCGAACGCCACCGACTCGTGCACCGCGAACAGCGGCAGCCGGTGCTTCGCGCAGGCCAGCACCAGGTCGTCCGGCACATCGCCCAGCTCGGCCTCGCCGGCCGCGAGGGCGGCCACCCCGGCCTGCACCAGGATGCGGACGAAGGGCTCGGAGTCGGCGGCGTTCCGGCGCCAGGCCAGGCCGGTGAGCACCAGCTCGCCGCCGGAGAGGTAGCGGCTCGGGTCGCGCAGGTCGGTGGTCATGACCCCGCGCACCGCGCGGTCCAGCTCGTCCTCGCCGCCGAGCAGCCGCAGGCCCAGCGCGTCGGTGTCCAGCAGTGCGCGCAGCCGCATCTCGTCGCCGCCGTTCTTTGTCTCGAAACCTACGTCGGATCGTGGAGGAGCGCCGGGAAGCGGGCCGTTGAGGGGCCGCACCGGCCGCAATCCGGGGTCGCTGTGCCGTTACCCGCGTTTCCTCAGGAAATCGGAGAGGTTAGCGATGACCTCCGTTCATACGAATCTACAAGATGCTCGCCCTGGCCAGCGAACTCCTTCATGGTTTCGGTGACTGACCCCGTCGGAGCACAGGGCGGTGTACTGAGTCCACTCCGCGTGAACAGCACATGAACGAGCCGGGCCCGCCGCACACGGATTGGCTCAATCTGCACTGCTTCAAGAGCCCTGAGACGAAGAAGAGAGCCGGTCATGGACTTCCTTCGCCCCGCCAGCTGGGAGGAGGCGCTCGCCGCGAAGGCCGAGCACCCCACCGCTGTGCCGATTGCGGGTGGCACCGATGTGATGGTCGAGATCAACTTCGACCACCGCCGGCCCGAGTACCTCCTCGACCTGAACCGCGTCGGCGACCTCTACGAGTGGGAGGCCGGCGAGGACACCGTACGGCTGGGTGCCTCCGTCCCGTACACCGCGATCATGGAGAATCTCCGTGCCGAGCTGCCGGGCCTCGCGCTCGCCTCGCACACGGTCGCCTCCCCGCAGATCCGCAACCGCGGCGGCGTCGGCGGCAACCTCGGCACGGCCTCGCCCGCCGGCGACGCCCACCCCGCCCTCCTCGTGGCCGGCGCCGAGGTCGAGGTGGCGTCGGCGGCCCGGGGCACCCGCCTCATCCCGATCGACGCGTTCTACACGGGCGTCAAGCGCAACGCGCTCCAGCCCGACGAGCTGATCCGCGCCGTCCACATCAAGAAGGCCGACGGCCCGCAGCAGTACTCGAAGGTCGGCACCCGCAACGCCATGGTCATCGCCGTGTGCGCCTTCGGGCTCGCCCTGCACCCCGAGACCCGGACCGTGCGCACCGGCATCGGCTCCGCGGCGCCCACCCCGGTGCGGGCGAAGGCCGCCGAGGAGTTCCTGAACGCCGCCCTGGAGGAGGGCGGCTTCTGGGACAACGGAAAGATCATCACCCCGTCGGTCGCCAAGCGGTTCGCGGACCTGTGCTCCGCCGCCTGCAACCCGATCGACGACGTCCGGGGCACCGCGAGCTACCGCCGCCACGCGGTCGGCGTGATGGCCCGCCGGACGCTGACCTGGACCTGGGAGTCGTACCGCGGCGCCCGCCGCACCACCGAGGGAGCTGCGTGATGCGCGTCAACTTCACCGTCAACGGACGCCCGCAGGAGGCCGACGACGTCTGGGAGGGCGAGTCCCTGCTGTACGTGCTGCGCGAGCGGCTCGGCCTGCCCGGCTCCAAGAACGCCTGCGAGCAGGGCGAGTGCGGTTCCTGCACCGTGCGCCTGGACGGCGTGCCCGTGTGCTCCTGCCTGGTCGCGGCCGGCCAGGCCGAGGGCCGGGACGTCGTGACCGTCGAGGGGCTGGCCGACCACGCCAGGCAGCGCTCCCGCGGGACGGGCGCCTGCGGTGGCACGAGCCTGGACGAGGCCAAGGGCTGGCAGGCCAAGGGCACCGACTCGCAGACCGGCGAGGGCACCGAACTCTCCCCGGTCCAGCAGGCGTTCATCGACGCCGGCGCCGTCCAGTGCGGCTTCTGCACCCCGGGCCTGCTCGTCGCCGCCGACGAGATGCTGGAGCGCAACCCGAACCCGAGCGACGCCGACATCCGCGAGGCGCTGTCGGGCAACCTGTGCCGCTGCACGGGCTACGAGAAGATCATGGACGCGGTCCGCCTGGCGGCCGCACGGCAGTCCGAGGGGGTCTGAGCATGCCGGCCAACGGTGCACCCACCAAGATCACCCAGGGTTCGCAGACCAAGGGCGGCATCGGGGAGTCGACGCTGCGCCCGGACGGCACCCTCAAGGTCACCGGCGAGTTCGCGTACTCGTCCGACATGTGGCACGAGGACATGCTGTGGGGCCAGATCCTGCGCTCCACCGTCGCGCACGCCGAGATCGTCTCGATCGACACCTCCGAGGCCCTCGCCCTGCCGGGCGTGTACGCCGTCATGACCTACGACGACCTGCCCGCCGAGGTGAGGAACTACGGCCTGGAGATCCAGGACACCCCGGTCCTCGCGCACGGCAGGGTCCGCCACCACGGCGAGCCCGTCGCGATCGTCGCCGCCGACCACCCGGAGACGGCCCGCCGCGCCGCCGCCAAGATCAAGGTGGACTACAGGGAGCTGCCCGTCGTCACCGACGAGGCCTCCGCGACCGCCCCGGACGCGATCCTCCTGCACGAGAACCGCGACGACCACCACGCCGGGCACGTCCCGCACCCGAACATCGTCCACCGCCAGCCGATCGTGCGGGGCAACGTGGAGGCGGCCCGCGCGCGGGCCGACGTGATCGTCGAGGGCGAGTACACCTTCGGCATGCAGGACCAGGCCTTCCTCGGCCCCGAGTCCGGCCTCGCCGTGCCCGAGGAGGACGGCGGCGTCCACCTCTACATCGCCACCCAGTGGCTCCACTCCGACCTGCGCCAGATCGCGCCCGTCCTCGGCCTGCCCGAGGAGAAGGTGCGCATGACCCTGGCCGGTGTGGGCGGCGCGTTCGGCGGCCGCGAGGACCTGTCGATGCAGATCCACGCCTGCCTGCTGGCACTGCGCACCGGCAAGCCCGTGAAGATCGTCTACAACCGGTTCGAGTCCTTCTTCGGGCACGTCCACCGCCACCCGGCCAAGCTCCACTACGAGCACGGGGCCACCCGCGACGGCAAGCTGACCCACATGAAGTGCCGGATCGTCCTGGACGGCGGCGCCTACGCCTCCGCCTCCCCGGCGGTCGTCGGCAACGCCGCCTCGCTGAGCGTCGGGCCGTACGTGATCGACGACGTCGACATCGAGGCCATCGCCCTCTACACCAACAACCCGCCCTGCGGCGCCATGCGCGGATTCGGCGCGGTCCAGGCGTGCTTCGCCTACGAGGCGCAGATGGACAAGCTGGCGAAGAAACTGGGCATGGACCCGGTGGAGTTCCGGCAGCGGAACGCGATGGAGCAGGGGACCATCATGCCGACCGGACAGCCGGTCGACTCCCCGGCCCCGGTCGCCGAACTCCTGCGCCGCGTCAAGGCGATGCCCATGCCGCCGGAGCGCCAGTGGGAGTCCAGCGAGGGCGCCGACGTACGGCAGCTGCCCGGCGGACTGTCCAACACCACGCACGGCGAGGGCGTCGTACGCGGGGTCGGCTACGCGGTCGGCATCAAGAACGTCGGCTTCTCCGAGGGCTTCGACGACTACTCCACCGCGAAGGTGCGCATGGAGGTCGTCGGCGGTGAGCCGGTCGCCACCGTGCACACCGCGATGGCGGAGGTCGGCCAGGGCGGTGTCACCGTCCACGCGCAGATCGCCCGCACCGAGCTGGGCGTCGCACAGGTGACCATCCACCCGGCGGACACCCAGGTGGGCTCGGCCGGTTCGACCTCGGCCTCCCGGCAGACGTACGTCACCGGCGGTGCCGTCAAGAACGCCTGCGAGCTGGTCCGCGAGAAGGTCCTGGAGCTCGGCCGGCGCAAGTTCGGCTCCTACCACCCCGCCTGGGCCACGGCGGAGCTGCTGCTGGAGGGCGGCAAGGTCGTCACCGACGGCGGCGAGGTCCTCGCCGGCCTCGCCGACGTCCTGGAGGACGAGGCCGTGGAGGTCGAGGAGGAGTGGCGGCACCGGCCGACCGAGCCCTTCGACCTGCGCACCGGCCAGGGCAACGGACACGTCCAGTACTCCTTCGCCGCCCACCGCGCGGTCGTCGAGGTCGACACCGAGCTCGGCCTGGTCAAGGTCATCGAACTGGCCTGCGCCCAGGACGTCGGCAAGGCGCTCAACCCCCTCTCTGTCGTCGGCCAGATCCAGGGCGGTACGACGCAGGGCCTGGGCGTGGCCGTGATGGAGGAGATCATCGTGGACCCGAAGACCGCGAAGGTCAGGAACCCCTCCTTCACGGACTACCTGATCCCCACCATCCTCGACACGCCGACCATCCCGGTCGACGTGCTCGAACTCGCCGACGACCACGCCCCGTACGGGCTGCGCGGCATCGGCGAGGCCCCGACCCTGTCGTCCACCCCGGCCGTCCTCGCGGCGATCCGGAACGCGACCGGGCTGGAGCTCGACCGCACGCCGGTGCGGCCCGAGCATCTGACGGGAACGTGATCCCTCGGGGATCCGACCGGTGATCCTCCGGGGGGCCTCGTCCCCCCGGAACCCCCACTGTTCGTCTCGGGCCGTCCCCCGGGTCGTCCAATCCCAAATCCCGTGCCCGCAAGGGCTGCACGGGTGCACCTATGAACCTTGGGAGTTGGCCCATGACCCAGCAGTCAGTGGAGCCCAGGACCACGGCCGAGGACGCAGGCGAAGGCAGCCGCGTCCCGGCCGGTCGGTCCTGGCTCGACCGGTACTTCCACATATCCAGAAGAGGATCCACGGTCGCGCGCGAGGTGCGCGGCGGCATCACCACCTTCATGGCGATGGCCTACATCCTCCTGCTCAACCCCCTGATCCTGTCCGGCAAGGACGCGGCGGGGGACACGCTCGGCCAGAAGGCGCTGATCACCGCGACCGCGTTCGCGGCGGCCTTCACCACGCTGCTGATGGGTCTCGTCGGCAAGGTGCCGCTCGCCCTCGCCGCCGGCCTCTCCGTCTCCGGCGTCCTGTCCTCGCAGGTCGCCCCCGCCATGACCTGGCCGCAGGCCATGGGCATGTGCGTGATGTACGGCGTGGTCATCATGCTGCTGGTCGTCACCGGCCTGCGCGAGATGATCATGAACGCGATCCCGCTGGCGCTCAAGCACGGCATCACCATGGGCATCGGCCTGTTCATCGCCCTCATCGGCCTGTACAAGTCCGGCTTCGTCCACCAGGGCAAGGCGACCCCGCTCACCCTCGGCCCCGCCGGTGAACTCGCCGGCTGGCCGGTGCTGCTCTTCGCCGGCACCCTGCTGCTGATCTTCATGCTCCAGGCCCGGAACGTCCCCGGGGCCATCCTCATCGGCATCGTCTCCGGCACGGCCGTCGCCGCCGTCCTCAACGGGCTCGGCGTCATCGCCCCCGAGGAGTGGGCCAACGGCGCGCCCGAGTTGCACGGCGCGGTGTCGATGCCCGACTTCTCGCTCTTCGGGCACGTCGAGTTCGGCGGCTGGGGCCAGGTCGGTGCGATGACGATCGGCATGATCGTCTTCACCCTGGTGCTCGCCGGCTTCTTCGACGCGATGGCCACCATCATCGGCGTCGGCACCGAGGCGGAACTGGCCGACGACAAGGGCCGGATGCCGGGCCTGTCCAAGGCGCTGTTCATCGACGGCGCCGGCGGCGCGATCGGCGGTGTCGCGGGCGGCTCCGGCCAGACCGTGTTCATCGAGTCGGCGACGGGCGTCGGGGAAGGAGCCCGCACCGGACTCGCCTCCGTCGTCACGGGCCTGTTCTTCGCGGCCTGCCTGTTCTTCACCCCGGTCACCGCGATCGTGCCGCAGGAGGTCGCCTCGGCCGCGCTGGTCGTCATCGGCGCCATGATGCTGATGAACGCCCGGCACGTGGACTGGGCCGACCGCGCGACCGCGATCCCGGTCTTCCTGACCGTCGTCCTGATGCCGTTCACGTACACCATCACCACCGGTGTCGCCGCGGGCGTCATCTCCTACGTCGCCATCAAGGCGGCCCAGGGCAGGGCCCGCGAGGTCGGCGCCTTCATGTGGGGCCTGACCGCCGTCTTCCTGGTCTACTTCGCCCTCCACCCCATCGAGGCCTGGCTGGGCGTGCACTGACCGCCTGATCCCCCAACCCCGTTAAGGAGACCGACAGATGCTGGACATCGCCGAGGAGCTGAACCGGTGGGTCGAGCAGGGCCGTGACTTCGCCGTCGCCACCGTGGTGGCCGTCGGGGGCAGCGCCCCGCGCCAGCCCGGCGCCGCCCTCGCGGTGGACACCGACGGCACGGCGATCGGCTCGGTCTCCGGCGGGTGCGTGGAGGGCGCCGTGTACGAGCTGTGCCGGCAGGCGCTGGAGGACGGCCACACCGTCCTCGAACGCTTCGGCTACAGCGACGAGGATGCCTTCGCCGTCGGCCTGACCTGCGGTGGCGTCATCGACATCCTCGTCACGCCGGTCCGGGCGGACGGTCCCGCCCGGCCGGTGTTCGCGGACGCGCTGGCCGCCGCCGCCCGAGGGGAGGCGGCGGCGGTCGCGCGGATCGCCGAGGGCCCGGCGGAGCTGCGCGGCCGGGCCCTGCTGGTCCGGCCCGACGGGTCCTACGACGGCGGCTTCGGCGCCCACCCCGAGCTGGACCGGACGGTCGCCGCCGAGGCCGGCGCCTTCCTGGACGCGGGCCGCACCGGCACCCTGGAGATCGGCGAACGGGGCTCGCGTTGCGGCGCCCCGCTCACGGTCCTGGTGGAATCCTCCGTCCCCGCACCGCGGATGATCGTCTTCGGCGCGATCGACTTCGCGTCGGCGCTGGTCCGGATCGGCAAGTTCCTGGGCTACCACGTCACCGTGTGCGACGCCCGCCCGGTGTTCGCCACGCGCACCCGCTTCCCCGAGGCCGACGAGATCGTCGTCGAGTGGCCCCACCGGTACCTGGAACGCACCGAGGTCGACGGCCGCACCGCCTTGTGCGTCCTCACCCACGACGCCAAGTTCGACGTACCGCTGCTGGAGCTGGCGCTGCGGCTGCCGGTCGCCTACGTCGGCGCGATGGGCTCCCGCCGGACCCACCTGGACCGCAACGAGCGGCTGCGCGCGGTCGGTGTCGGCGAGCTGGAGCTGGCCCGGCTGCACTCGCCGATCGGCCTGGACCTCGGCGCCCGGACGCCGGAGGAGACGGCGCTGTCCATCGCGGCGGAGATCGTCGCGGGCCGGCGCGGGGGCAGCGGGGTGTCGCTGGCCGGCGCGCACACCCCCATCCACCACGACCCGGCCGCGCGGGCGGAGCGACGGATCGGGTCGGTGGCCTGAAAACGGTTTGCCGACCGCCGTCGCCGCTGTGTTGCATGACGGCATGGTGTCCCCCGACCGGCTGGCGGCCTTCGCCGCCCTCTCCTTCCTGCTCATCATCGTCCCCGGCCCCAGCGTGCTGTTCGTGATCGGACGCGCCCTGGCGCACGGCCGCCGGGCCGCGCTGACCACCGTCGTCGGCAACACGCTCGGCGCGTACGTGCTCGTCGTCGCCGTGGCGTTCGGCATCGGCTCGGTGGTCGAGCGCTCGGTCCTCGTCTTCACCGTCCTGAAGCTCGCCGGCGCCGCGTATCTCGTGCACCTCGGCGTCAAGGCGTGGCGACAGCGCGGCTCGCTGCGGGCCGCGGTCGCGGACGCCGGCCCGGCGCGCGGCGGCCTGCGCACCCTGGGGGAGGGCTTCGCGGTCGGCGTGGCCAACCCCAAGACGATGGTGTTCTTCGCGGCCGTACTGCCCCAGTTCGTGGACCGCGAGCAGGGTCACGTGCCCGCGCAGATGCTCCTGCTCGGACTCGTCTTCAACGCCATCGCGGTGATCTCCGACGCCGTCTGGGGCCTGGCCGCCTCGGCCGCCCGCGACTGGTTCGCCCGCTCACCCCGCCGCCTGTCCGCGGTCGGCGGAACGGGCGGCCTGACGATGATCGGCCTGGGCGTGACGGTGGCCCTGACGGGCCGCAAGGACTGAAGGACCGCGCGGACGCGTCCGCACGGCTCAGGCGCGGCGCAGCAGGTGGTCCGCCGCCCGGCCGAACAGCAGGCGCGAGGCCGACTCCAGCGGACCGTCGAAGGCCCGGGGCAGGAAGCGGACGCTCAGCTCCTCCCGCCACACCACCCCGCTGCGGTCCCCGGGCCCGGGGCGGACCTCGATCTCCGCCCAGCCGAGGATCAGCCGGCCGCGTTTCTCCAGGCGGCACAGGCCGGGCCCGCCGCCGGCCGGCGGGCGCCACACCGTCACCTCCATCACGTCGTCGAAGGTGAGCGGGCCGAGTCCGGACCGGGCCACGAAACGCGTGCCCTCGCGGGTCGGAGGGGGCGTGAGCACCTCGATCCGGGTCAGCGGCACCGCGTCGGCGTGGCGCGGCCAGTCGGTGAGCCGGCGCCAGGCCTCGCCGGCCGGGAGCGGGACCGTACGTTCCAAGGAGAAGGTGGGCACCGCACGATCGTAGGCAAGGAAGGCCCGTCACCTGCGTGTTCACCCGCCGCATCACCCCGTTCGCGTAGCAGGTGTCCGGAAGGAGTCGTATTCTGGAACAGTGGGTGCGCGGGGCGGCGCCACGGGGATCCTGCTCTTGCGCTTCCTGCCACGGGCCGGCCGAACAGCCCGTCGTACGGGGGAGTTGATGGCCATGCCGGTGAAGAACTACGGCGTTCTGATCGCCCGCGTCGTCGAGACACGGCGCGAGGGCGCGCGGGAGACGCCGCACTACCAGATCCACCTCACGGACGACCACGGCACGCACTACCGCGCCGCGGTCAACGTGCTCTCCCAGGAGCACCCCTCCGAACTGCTCTACCTGGTCGCCGACGACTTCCGGCACCCGCTGACCGCCGCGCTGGAGGGCCTGCCCGGCGGCTGGAACACCCTGCCGGCCGGCCCCGGCGGCCCGACCCTCGACTTCGTGCGCGGCAACCTCTTCGACCCGGCCGGGATGCGCACGCTCCCGCCGGACGTCGAGGGCCCGGACAACGACCTAGCCGACCTCCTCGACCACTACGTGCAGCGCGCGGTGGCGGACCCGCAGGCGCGGGCGTACGTCTTCGGCTCCCGCTTCGGCCCCGAACCCGCGGTCAAGGACAAGGTGTTCGGCTTCCTGCCCGGCAACGGCGTGCACGACGTCCACATGAACCAGGGCAACAGCCGCCGCTTCCGGGGCGACGACGGCGTGTGGCAGGACGGCGGACTCCTGCTGCGCTTCCCCGGGCAGTCCCGCTGGGTCGGCATCTTCCTGGCCTTCCAGAGCCAGTCCTGGCACACCGACGACACCACCGGGCACACCCTGGAGCACGTCGACGGCACCCGGCCCGCGACCGGCGCGCAGCCCGTGGTGATCGTGGCCGCGATGGCCAACCCGAAGGGGCCCGCTCCCGAGGCCGAGACCGTGACCCTCCTCAACGCCTCGCCGGACGCTGTCGACCTGACCGGCTGGCGGATCGTCAGCCGTCTCGGCCACGGCTCGCCGGTCCCGGCCACGGCCCCGCTCGCGCCCGGCGACTGCCTCACCGTGCCGCTCACCGCGGAGACCCCGCTCGGCAACGAGGGCGGCGAGATCACGCTCCTCGACGCGGCCGGTCTGAAGGTGCACGGTGTCTCCTACACCGCCGAACAGGCCTCCCGCGAGGGCTGGTCGGTGGTGTTCTGAGCGCCGGGAGCGCTACGGCCGGTACACCGTGCCGGGTTCGGCCCTGCCCGGCGCGAGCAGCTGGGGGACCGTCACGAAGACGTAGCCGCGCGCCTTCAGCGCGTCGATGATGCCGGGCACGGCCGGCACGGTCCCGGGATAGATGTCGTGCAGCAGGATGATCCCGTCCCGGGACGACTGGTCGAGGACCCGCTTGGTGATGAGCGCCGAGTCGTGGGTCAGGTAGTCCTTGGCGGTCACGCTCCACAGCACCTCCGCCAGGCCCAGCTCCTTGCAGATCTCGTGCACGTCGGCGTCGGTGCGGCCCTGCGGCGGGCGCATCAGCGTGGGCTTGTGCCCGGTGAGCCGCTCGATCGCCTGGTTGGGCCGGTTCAGCTCCTCACGTATCTCCTTGTCGGATATCCGGGTGAGGATCTTGTGGTCCCAGGTGTGGCTCGCGACCTCGTGGCCCTCCGCCGCCATCCGCTTGACCAGCTCCGGGTACTTCTCGATGTGCCCCTTGCCGAGCAGGAAGAAGGTGGCCGGCACCTTCTTCTCCTTGAGGATGTCGAGCAGCCGGGCCGAGTTCTCGCTGGGGCCCGCGTCGAAGGTGAGCGCGATGCACTTGGCCTCGCGGCAGTCGACGGTCCCGAACCGGGCCGGTGCCCCGTGTGCCGCCTCGGCGCGGGCGGTGCTCGGGGCGGTCGTGTCGACCTGGGCGCAGCCGGAGAGGGCGAGCGCCAGGCAGGCGGCGGCGGACGCGAGTGCCCGGCCACGCAACCTCCGGCCCGTTCCGCGCATCTTCCTGGGCGCGTCGGTGATCGCGTGCATCGGCGTGGGGATCGTCCCGGTCGTCAGAGGCATGCCCGGACTATACACTGCGTGTATAGCAAGCCTGTTCGCATCCCGGTGTCCGGCTTCCGCAACGACCCCGTGCACACCAGTAGTACCGGGCGGGTACGCGGAGTAACCTCAGGACCATGACGCGCACGGGGGAGCGAGTCGTCGCATCGCGCTTACGGACACCGTCCTGGATCGCGCGCATCGAGACACCGGACGGCCGGGTCCTGGGCGCGGGCGTGCTGCTCGCCCCGGAGCGGGTCCTCACCGCCGCACACGTCGTCCGACCCGACCACCGCTACACCGTCCGCCTCGTCGGCGTCCCCGGCCTGGCCGCCGTGACCGCGACCGTCCGCCCGGACGAACACGTACCCCAGAGCGAGGACGCCTTCGGCGACCGCGGCGGCGACCTGGCCCTGCTGCGCCTGGCCGCGCCGCTGCCCGCCGAGCACACCACCCGGCTCTACCGGCTCGCCGCCCCCCACGGCCCCGTCAGCATGTATGGCTTTCCCCGCGGCGACGACGGCGGACGCTGGCACGGCGCCACCCTGGTCGCCGCGCGCGGCCGGGACAGCCAGGTGCAACTGCGCCCACTCACCCCCGAGGAACTCGCCGACGACGGCTTCAGCGGCGGAGGCGTCGTCGACCACGCCACCGACCAGGTCATCGGCATCGTGCTGAGCGTGGACGAGGGCCCCGGCTCCGCCTTCAGCTACATGAGCCCCACCGAGACCATCCTCAGCCATCTGCCGCAGGTCGCCGCCTGGACCGACGGCGCCGAGGCCGTCGACCCCCGGCTGCGCACCCGCGCCGACGCCGCCGCCGGCCGGCTCGACGTCCCGTTCGCCACCGAACTCGCCACCTGGTACCGCGGCGAGGGCTGGCCGGTGCTCGTCACCGTCGTCCCCGCCCGCGGCGACCGCGCCTGGACCCTGCAACGGGCCGTCACCCTCGCCGACCGCGAGCTGCGCACCCACCGCAACACCAGCGCCGTCAGCCACGACCCGCCCGAGACCGTGCCCCCCGCCGGCGCCCACGACCTCGCCCTGGACGTCACGGGACTGACGGCCGCGCAGGTCATGGACCGGATCGCCGAACGCCTCGGCATCCGCGACGACCCCCGGCCCGAACGGCTCGGCACGCTGCGGCTGCCGCTCGCCGCCGTCATGGTCGCCGTCGACGAGGCCGCCGAACCCGACGCGCTGCTCGGCCTGTTCGACCGGCTCGCCCGGCAGGGCGCACGGCTGCTGCTGGTGTTCCGCGGCCCCGGCGAACGGGCCGAGCAGGCCGCCCGGTTCCTCGTGCACCAGCCGCTGCGCCGGCGCTGGGCCCGTCTGCACACCGAACTCGACCGCATCACCGGCGAGCTGGGGCCCGCGCTCGAGGCCCGCCGGGAGCGCGTCCTGCCCCCGCCCGGTGCCCGGCAGCTGCTCGACCGGGCGGAGTCCGGCGTCCGCCGCAGCCGGATGCTGCGCGCCTGGATCGACGACGCCCCCGACCAGGAGGACGAACCGGCGCGCGCCGAGCTGCTGTTCACCTTGGAGGACGCCGTCGGCCGCCGGCGGCGCCGCCTGGAGAAGGCCGTCGCCCTGCTCGACGCCCGGCTGCGCCGCCGTGAGGAACTCCTCGGCCGCGCCGGCGCCGAGTGGCCGCTGTGCCGGCAGCGGGCCGCCGCGCAGGGCGACCGGGTGGTGGCGGCGTACCGGCTCTACGAACAGGCCGTCTCCCTGCTGCGGCAGACCCCCTGCGACATCGAGCGGGCCGAGGCCGCCGTCGAGCGGTTCGTCGGCTTCTGCTCCGCCATCACACCCGGTGAGGAGGGCGCCTCATGACCTCGTGCATCCGGCCCGGCTGCGCCGGCCGCATCATGGGCACCGGCTACTGCGACACCTGCGGCCACCGGCACGCCGAGCGGCACACCGGACCCCGGGCGGACCGGCCCCCGGCCGGTGCCGACGAGGAGTCCCCCGGCCCGGCGGCCGTGCACGCCGTCGCCGGGTTCGGCGAACTCGACCAGCACGGACTGGTCGTCCTGCCCGAGGTCCCCGAGCCCGACGACGTGCTCGTGGCCGATCCCCGCCCGCCCACCGGGGGACGCCGCTGCGGCGCGAACGGCTGCACCATGACCATCGGCATCGGCTACGGCGGTCAGCCCGGCCGCCCCACCGGCCACTGCCCCCGCTGCGGCACGCCCTACGACCTCCTGCCCCAGCTCGCCGAGGGCGATGTCGTCGCCGACCAGTACAGGGTCCTCGGGTGCCTCGCCCACGGCGGCCTCGGCTGGGTGTACCTCGCCGAGGACACCCGCGCCGACGGCCACCGGGTCGTCCTCAAGGGCCAGATCAACCAGCACGACGACCTCGCCCGCCGCGCCGCCGTGGAGGAGCGCCGTTCCCTCACCGACCTGCACCACCCCGACATCGTCCGCATCATCACGTACGCCGAACACCGGGCCCCCGGCCGTGCGCCCACCGGCTACCTGGTCATGGACTACATCGGCGGGCGCTCGCTCCAGCAGCTCCTCGACGCCGACGACGTCCACGGCCGCCCCCGGCTCGACCACGTCCTCACCTACGGCTGCAAGATCCTCGGCGCGCTCCAGTACATGCACGAACGGGGCCTGCTCTACTGCGACATGAAGCCCGCCAACGTCATCCACTTCGGCCGGGCGATCAAGGTCATCGACCTCGGCGCCGTGCGCGCCATCGGCGACCGCACCTCCGCCTACATCTACACGGAGACCTTCGCACCGCTCAAGGAGGAGATCGACCGGCGCGGCTGGCACGTCGACAGCGACCTCTACACCGTCGGCATGACCCTCCAGGCCCTGGCCCGCCGCACCGAGGCCGCCCGTGGCCTCGCCCCGGACTCCTTCCGCCGCCTCGTCGCCCGCGCCACCGACCCCGAACCCCGGGCCAGGTTCCGCTCGGCCGCCGAGATGTCCCGGCAGCTGTGGGAGGTGCTCCGCGAGTTCCGTTCGCTCCAGTTCGGCGAGCAACTGCCGGAGAGCTCCACCCGGTTCCGCGCGTCCGGCGCCAGCCTGGACGCCGGACTCGGCGCCATCCCCGCCCTGGACCACTGGACCGCCCGCCCCGGCGCGGAGCCCGCCGGCCTCGGCGTCTCCCCGCCCGCCGCTGCCGAGGTGGCCGGCGCCCTGCCCGAGCCGGTCCCCGACCCGGAGGACGGCGCCGCCCTGCTCCTGGACTCCTTCCCGCCCGACGCCCCCGACCGGGTCGCCGTGCAGTGGGCCCGCGAATCCCGCCTCGGCACCCCCGAGACCGCGCTGTGGCTGTGCCGCGCCTACCTCAGGAAGGGCGAGCTGGGCGCGGCACAGGACTGGCTCACCGAGGCCGAGACCCAGCTCGGCGAGCGCGCCGCACACGACTGGCGCATCGCCTGGCACCACGGCGTACTCCACCTCAGCAAGGACGAGGTGGAGCCGGCCGGCGCCCGTTTCGACGCCGTCTACGGGGCCCTGCCCGGCGAGTACGTGCCCAAGCTCGCCCTCGGCTACTGCGCCGAACGTACCGGCACCCGGCCCGCGGGCCGCGGGCGCCCCACGCCGGCCATGCGGTACTACGAGGCCGTCTGGAAGCGGGACTCCGCCCACACCGCCGCCGCGTTCGGGCTGGCCCGCGGCCGTCTCGCCTCAGGCGACCGGGACGCCGCCGTGCACGTCCTCGACGAGGTCCCCGCCACCTCCCGGCACTACGACGCCGCCCGCACAGCGGCCGTCCGCATCCGCGCCGGCGTCCTGCACGGCAGCCCGCCCACCCCGGCCGACCTGCGGGACGCGGCCCGGCGGCTGCCCGAACTGCGCCTGGACGGCGGAGCCGAGAACGGCGAGTCCCGGGCCAGGCTGGTCGCCGAGGTCCGCGAGAACGCCCTGTACGGCCGGCCGGCCGGGGGCTGGGGACCGGACTTCCCCGCCGGGGACCTCCTCGGTCCCGGGGACGAGGACGGCCTGCGCACCCGGCTGGAGCACTCCTTCCGGCAACTGGCCGCCCAGGCGCGCACCGCCGGCGAACACGGCCGGCTGCTCGACCTGGCCCACGCGGTGCGGCCCATGACCACGTTCTGACCCCGTACCGCCCTCCGGGAGACCGGACCCGGAGGAGACGACCTTTCTGGACCGCTTGGGAAGAGGCAGCGATGACCGTGGCCGAGGAGACCGAGGTGACGCTCGCGGTCGGCCAGCAGAAGGACCTGCCGGTCGCGCCGGACCCCGCCGGACGGCACACCGACCCGGAGATGCACGCCATCCTGGAGATCGGGGTCAGGAGCCAGGACCGCCCGGGACACCCCGGCGCGCCCGTCCCCGGCACCGGGCCCGCACTCGCCGAAGTGCTGATCGTCGACACCTCCCGCTCGATGCTCCATCCCGCCGACAAACTGCACGCGGCCAAGGACGCCACCGTCGCGGCGGTCCGGATGCTGCCCGACGGCACCGCCTTCGCCGTGCTCTCCGGACGGTTCGACGCCACCCTCGTCCACCCCGGAGCCGGCAGCGCGGTGCTCGCCGTCGCGGGTCCCGGCGAACGCGAGGCCGCCGAACGCGCCGTGCGGATCCTGGACGCGGACGGCGGCACCGCCATCGGCACCTGGCTCGACCTGGCCCGGTGGCTGCTCAAGGACCACCCCGCCCCGGTGAAACACGTCCTGCTGCTCACCGACGGGCGCAACGAGCACGACCACCGGGCCCCCATGTCCCTGGACACCGCGCTCGACGCCTGCGAGGGCCGGTTCGTCTGCGACGCCTGGGGCATCGGCGACGACTGGGACGCCGAACTGCTGCTGCGCATCACCCGGCGGCTGCACGGCCGCGCCCGGGCCGTCCGCGCCGAATCCGAACTGACCGCCGCCTACGAGGAGTTGGTGGCCGGACTGCTCGGCACGGCGGTACCCGAGCTGCGCATCCGGCTCACCCCCACCCCCGGGACGGTGATCCGCCAGGTCAAGCAGGTGGTGCCGAGCGAACAGGAACTGCCGCCCCTGCCGGCCGGCTCCGGCGGGCGCGGCGCGGAGTACGTCACCCGCGCCTGGGGCGACGAGGTACGGCACTTCCAGGTCGTCCTGACCGCCGACCCGGCCGGCCGCGAGAGAGGCGAGGACCTCCAGCTCGCCGCCGTCGAGATCGTCGTACCCGACTTCGGCCGGCCGGTACGGCTGCCCGCGCCGCAGCCCGTCCTGGTGCGCTGGACGGACAACCCGCTGGACGCCTCCCGGCAGCACCCCGGCGTCCGCCGGCACGAGCTGTACCAGCAGGCGGGCGCCGCCGTCGCCGGCGCCTACCGGGCCTGGCTGCGCGGCCTGGACGGCCGTGACACCGCGGACCGCGAACTGGCCCGCGCGCTCGCGCTGGCCGCCGAACTGGGCGACGCCCAACTGCTCGGCGCGCTCCGGCTGATCGAGTCCGCACCGGGCACCGGCCGGGTCCGGACCGGACTGAAGGACGTCGACTGGCAGCACCTGATCCTCTCCAGCGCTCTGACGACGCCACCGGAACGGCCGGCGGCCACACCGCCACCGCCGTCCCCGGCGGGCGCGGCGGAGGGGCGTGCCGGGGCGCGGAGCGCCGACGCCGCCGCGACCCCGCCGGACCCGCCCGCCCCAGACGGAGCCGGTCCGTCCGGATCGGCCGATCCGCCCCTGCCCGTCCGTCCCGACGGACTCATCGAGTGCCCCGGCTGCAAGTGGCTCGGTCCGGCCGACTCCGTCTACTGCGGCGGCACCTGCGGCCGGCTGCTGAGAGGGGCGCCCGCGTGACCGCCGGCAGAGGGACGGCACCCGGCACCGGGACCGGCGCGCGGCCGGCGGTCCCGTCCGCCCCACGCCCCTCACGGTCCCGCCCCGCCCCGGGACTCGCTCCTCCTGTCCCTGGGCGAGTCGATCCGCGGCCGTCGCGAGCACGAGCACC
>NZ_JBEXKG010000148.1:0-19231 GCF_040609555.1 Streptomyces sp. NPDC004658 | reverse complement strand
TCTGGGGCGGAAGCGCTAAAGCGCTTTATATTGGGCCTTTCGGCCCAATAAATGCCGCCTGGAATTCCCCGTTGGGGAATTCTTGGGTGGCTTGTGTCGGCCCCCGTTGGGGGCCTTGGTTTGGCGTGTGAATTTCCCGTTGGGAAATTCTGGGTTTTGGGTTGGATTTGGTTTTCTCGGCTTTTTCTTGGTTTTCGTGTTTTTGGTTGGCCCTGTCGGGCCATTTTTGGTTTGTTGTGTGGTTTGTGTTGCCCCGCCGTTGGCGGGGCGTGGGTGGGGTTGCCGGCCGGTTCGGCCGGCTTGTGGGGTGGGTGGCCCTGTCGGGCCTAGGGGTGATGGTGTGTGAGGTGGCGGGGTGTCAGTTTTGCTGGGTGTTGGGTGGGTTGGGGACCCTGTCGGGTCCTTGGGGGTGGGGCGTTGCGGTGCTGCGTTGAGGATTGCAATATTCGGATTTGTTGCTCGCGGGAGGGTGTTCCTGGCCGTTGGCCAGGGGGTTTGTTGGGGTGGGGCTCGTTGTCGGTGTGAAGGTGGGTGGGGTTCCCTGGGACGTCTCGGGGGTTCCAGGGGGCGCCTTACGGCGCGTCATGAGGTGGGGTTGCCTGGGGAGTCGGGGAGGGCTTCGCGGGGGCTGGTGTCGTCGTGGGCGCTGCACGTTGTGTCCGGGTCTGGTGCGGCTGGGCAGTGGCCCCTTGGTCTCCTTGACAGGGGGCCGTCCCGGACGTCCTGCACCTCGTCCTGGACGACGTCCTCAGTTGTGGTTCACCACCCTGTCGTCCGTGGACCCCCCAGGTGGTGGCTTCCCTTCTGTACAGGGGCGTGGCGCCCCTGTTGGGGTGCGCGTCGGTGCTGTGGGCGTACGGGCGGCTGGGGGGTTGGTTCTGCTGGGGCGTGGCACCCATCGGCTTCCCGTGCTCGGGCGGGGGCCGGCCGGGTGGTGATGTGCACCGGGGCGTCGGGCTCTCCTCGGTGGCGGGTGGAGCGAGGCGGCGTTCGGGGTGTTGGGGCCGCCCCCTGTCGGGTGCGGGCGCAGCGGGGGCGGGGATCTCCTGGCTCTGGGGAGGCGTGCAGCTGGTGTCGGCTGCGATGTCGGTGTCTCGCGCAGCGGGGCTCTCCGGCTGGGCCCTGGCAGCCGGGGGCTAATTGGTCGGTGTCTGGAATTCGGTTCTATGGGACTGGTTCAGTTTTGTCTCCGGGCTTTGCTGCTGGCGGGTGCGCGTGTGGCTGAGGGCCGCTCTGAATGTTTCGTCTCTTTCGGGCTTCTCTTCCGGCTGGCGGGTCGGCTTCTTTTCCCTCATTCAGGAGCGGAGGGGGGTTAGGTGAGCGTCCTGGGAGCGCGGCGTCGATGAAGTGGATTAGGCGGGTTTCATTGCCTTTTTATATTGAGGTGTGTTTGCGGCGTGCTGGGGTTGGGGTGGGGTCTTCCTTTTTTCTGTGGGGGATGGCTGGCGGGTTTCTGGTGGATGCGCCCGTTGGGCGCTTTTCGTTTTATGGGCGGTCGGGATACCAGGGGGCGAGGCGCAGCAGGAGGTGGAGGGTGCGGCGCGCGGCGGTGCGGTGGGCGGGGCTGGGGGCGTAGGCGGCGCCGAGGGCGAGGGTGGCCGTGAGGGTCAGGAGGAGCAGGAGGCCGGCGCCGGTGTAGGTGAGGATGGTCCGGCCGGCGGCGGTGGGGGCGAGGAGGAGCACCGTGGTGGTGGCCGTGGCCGTACAGGCGGGCCGGGTTCGGGGCGTGGGTCGGTGTCGTCGGCCGGGCATGGCGGGGCTCCTTCGGGCAGGTCAGGCCCGGTTCGGGCCTGCGTGGCGGCGGGTGTTGGGGCTTTAGTTCACCGCCTTCGGCCAGCGCGATTTCCGGGTACCTCGCGGGGTTCTAAAGTCGTGCGGGTGGTCAGAGGAGGGCCCAGTGGGGCGGATGTGGAGCTGATCGAGCGCCTGGCGGCGCTCGGTGTGCAGGTGTCGGCGGCGCAGCTGGAGCGGTGGCGGGGGCTGGGGCTGCTGCCCCGGCATGAGCGGATGTGGCTGGGGCGTGGGCGCGGCTCGGTGTCGGTGCTCGCCGAGGAGACCGTCGCGGTGGCCGCGGCGCTGGGGCGGCACGCGAGGGCGGGGCGGGATGTGCGCTGGACGGTGATCGCCTGGTACGCCGAGGCCGGACGACCTGTGCTGCACGGGCAGTTGCCTTTGCCGGAGCCGCCGTGGCCGGCCGTGCGCGAGGCCCTGGTGTGGGCGATGCGGCGCTCGGCGGCGCATCGCCTGGTCGAGGCGGCCCGTACGGCGGCCGGCGCCGGCGAGGAGGAACAGGACGCCTTCTACGCGCAGGCCGGGCGGGTGGTGGGGCGCGGGCACACCGGACCTGCGCACCCTGAGGTGATGCGGCGGGTGCTCGAGGATCCGGAAGCCGAGCTCGACCAGGGCGAGGACCGCCGGCGGCGGCGCGGGGCGGTGCGGCTGGCCGCGGCCGCCGCCATGGGCGCCGGCGAAGTCGGCGGCGAGGTGCTCGTCGATGCGCTCGCCACCCTCATGCCCGGCCCCGACTGGACCGACGTCGCCGCCAACGCGCGGCGGGCCGAACAGAGCGGCGAGCTCGACGGGTGGATCCGGGCCGGGGCCGTCGACCCGCTCGGCCGGCTGGAGGCGGCCGGCGCCCAGGAGATGGCCGCCGCACGCCACGCCGCCCTGGTGCTCGCCGGGATCGGCGGCCTGTACCTGATGCACGGCTTCGGGTTGCCCGACAGCCCGGCCCTCGCCCGGCTGCGCGCGCAGCTGGAGGAGACCGGCCTTGCCCTGGTCGCGGCCCAGATGGTGCCCCTCATGATCAACCCGCCCGGCGTCGTGCACGCCCTGTCCATGTGCCTCGACCCCGACATCGCCGCGCTCGCCGCCTGGCTGGAGTCGGTGCTGGCCGAACAGGCCGGCACCGGGTAGGGGCTGCTGCGGCTGCCCGGTGCCGAACGGGACGGGGGGCGTAGGCGTTCATGCAGGCCTGGATCGGCTACCTCCACGAACTCGGCGACCGCGCCCGCGCGCACCCCGGGTGGCGGCGCCGAGGAGCCGGCCGGCGACGGCGGCGTCGCTGGGGCGCGGCTTCCCGCAGGAGCGCGGGCGGACACACGGGGCCGGCCGGGAGCAGTACCGGCGAGGACGGCCTGGCCACAGCGCGGGAGGAGCAGGGCAGGTGACCAGGCTCGACGGTGAAGGTGAACTCGCCGTCGCGGCGCGACCCGACGCCCACGGCGGCCCGCGCCCAAGGCCTGCCGCCCGGCGACGAGGGGCACCCTGCGGTGGCCGGCGCCCCCGGGCTCCTCGACGCCGCCGGCAGCCCGGGCGTGTACCTGCAGGCCTCGCCGACCGCGCTCCCCGACGGCGGCAAGCTCGCCGAGCTTCTGGACCGGGCCCTCACCGGCCGCGCCCTGTTCACTCCGCCGAGGCCTGCAGACCGCTCTGCAGAACTCCCTTGGCGGCACCTGGACCGAGCTCGACGACCTCGACCCGTTCGGCACCCGGCGCCCCCTCGCCCGCACCCGGATCCGCGACGGCGCCGGTGACCTCCCCGCCCCGGCAGGAGGAGGGCGCGGCCGGCGCGCACCGTATGACGGACCCGGCACCGGCCACACGCTGGATCCCACTCGGCAGCCGGACGAGGAGGACAACACGGCGCCGGGCCACCGCCGAGCAGCGCACTGGTCTGTCCCCGAACGCCCCCTCCTCCCACCCGGCCGCGACCGGAAACCGGCATTGGGTTTCGTCACTAAAGCGGCTTGGAAATCACCTTCTATTTCTCTTCGAAGAACTTTGGTGAATCAGCCTGGGAAATTCATTGTGTGGCTTCTTGGTGGTCGCTGCTGGTCTTGATGCCGATTGAAGGTGTGCGACCTGTGAGCGCGAGAGGGCAGGGCACGGTGGGTGGATCATGGCGTGATCCGAGCGCTGGAGCGCGCACGCGGGGGCCCGCCCGGCGCTGCGGGCCGGCGTCGGCCGGGGCCGGCAGCGAGTTACGTAACGCGCAGGAAGGGCCGGCCGGTTGGGTACCGGCGCAAGTATGTAACGCCCGCTGGAGGTATGTACCGGCCGACGCGGCACCGGTAGGGCCGGCGGTACGTCACCTCGCGGCCCGGTCCCGGAGTGTCCGAGCATTGCAATATTCAACGGGCCGGCTGCGGGAAGGAAGGCTCCGGGCGAGCGCGCGCCGGACCCGGTGCGCTCAACTTCCCCTATCTGCATGGGCGTTCGGACCCCGGCCGGTTGCCGCTCCCGCTCGGCCGATCGCCGCGTGCGCTCGTTGCGGCTGGCGTGCCGGATCGTGGGGCCCGAGCGCGGCGCGCAGCCAGGCGTGGCCGGCGGGCAGATCGGAGGGGCCCACGCGCCGCTGGGACGGCATCCCTCACGCATAGCCACAAGCGGAGAGACAGCAACCCGCGCGCACAGCGGTAACGCGGCCGCGTGGCCTGCACCTCGTCCGCGGTCTCGCCGGCGGCCCGCAGCCATAGGGCCCGCGCGCCTTCCCGGGAAGGGCCGGCCGGGACGGTGCGCAACCGCTCTACCCGGCCGGGGCGTTCACCCCGGGGGCGGTGCGGCGGACGTAGGTGTCCAGACCCGGCAGGCCGGGCCGTACCGCGGCGACCTCGGCGGTCAGCGCGCGGACCGAGGGCCGGCGGGCCTCGCTGGGCGCGGCGAGCTCCACCAGGCACAGCTGGGCGAAGGCGCCGGCCGCGTCGCCGGCGTCGAGCAGGGTGCGGGCGGTGTCGGTGGCGGCCCTGGCGCGGCGCTCGGCGGTGGGCAGACGGTCGGGGCGCAGCCGGCGGGCGTGGGCGAGGGCGGTGTCGACGTCGCCGAGGTGGCGGTGGATCCCGATCCCGTACAGGGCGCACTGGCCGGCGGTCAGCTCCCGGGGGCGGCCGGGGGTGTGCGGGTGGCGGGCGAGACGGAGGGTGTCCTCCTCGGCCTGGGCGGCGAAGTCGCGGGCGAGGGCGGGCCGGTGCGCCTGGGCGGCGCTGTAGGCGGCGGTGAGCGCCGCCAGGCCCGCCGCCTCCAGCTCGGCGGCGGTGGGCCGGGAGCCGGCCAGCAGGTGGGTGCGCGCCTCGTGGAGCAGGAGCAGGGCCTCGTCGGTGCGGCCGGTGCGGCGCAGCGGGGTCGCGGCCGCGCGGGCTGCGGCGGCGAGCACCACCGGGTCACCGGAGCGGGTGGCGGCGGTGCCGGCCCGCTTCGCGTAGGCACCGGCGAACGCGGTGCGGCCCTGCTTGACGGCGAGCTGGGAGGCGAGCACCCACACGCCGGCCGCGCGGGCGGCGCCCGCCGGGCCCTGCTCGGCGCTGCGCGCGGCGGCGGCCAGGAGCAGCGGCAGCACCTGGCCGAGCCGCGTGTAGGCGCCGGCGGCGAACAGCGCGCGGGCCGCGGCGACGTCACCGGCGGACAGTCCCGGCTCCGCGGCCGCCCACGCCGGAACCGGCCCGGTGGCCACACCGGCTCCGAGGGCAACTCCCCCCGCCAGCACGCTCCGTCGCTTCACACCCGCTCCTCTTCCTGATGGGCCCCGTCCGCGGCCGTCCACAGGCTCGTCACGACGCTACGGCCGGGCGGGCCGGCCGGACAGGGCGCGCGAGCCGGGCTGCGCGCGCCCCCGCCGTGACCGGCGCCGACAGACCGGCCGGACGGGGCAGCGCCCAACTGCTCGACGCGCGCCGATCCCTCAGGTACGCAGCGGGCCGGGCGAGCCGAGACGGGAGACGGCCGGCGTGTGGGCCCGATCGGTCAATCCGTCGTTGCGGGCGCGTGAGCGAGGTCCACCTCGCCGGCTTCGACCAGGGCCCGGCGCAGCTGCGCGGCCTCGGCCGGGCGGTCAGGCGCGGGCAGCGCCTCGGCGGCCTGCAGCAGGGCGCGGGCGTGGTGGCGGACGTCGCCGTCGTGCGCGCTTTCAGGGGAGGGGCGGGTGAGCAGGTGCGCGGCCAGGAGCAGGGCGTCGGGCTCACCGGGGTGCGCGGCGGCGCGTTCGGCGATCCGGCCGGCGTCCTTCTGGGCCGGGGTGTGGGCGGCGCTGCGTCGGGCCAGGGGCAGCCATGTCTCGTCCGGCAGCGCCGCGGCGAAGTCGCCGGCGCCCGCGAGCGCGCCGGCCGGCAGGCCGGCCTCCAGGGCGGCGGTCCACCAGACCCGTTCGGTGTCCACCGAGGTCCGGTCGACTGGGCGCATCGAGGTGAAGAAGGCGAGGTAGCCGAGGAAGCCGGAAGCGGCCTCGGTGCCGCCCGGGCCGGCGGCCAACTCCCGCCATGCGGCCGTGGGATCGCCGAGCAGGTTGTCGTGGCCGGTCAGCAGCGCGTGCACCACGCGGAAGGCGACGGCGCCGGCGGGTTCTTCGCGCAGGGCTGCCAGGAGTTGGCCGCGGTCCAGGGCGGCGAGCAGCAGCGGATCGAGGCCGGGACCCTGGCGGTCGTGCAGCCATGAGGCGGCCGGCGAGGGCCGGCCGGGGACGAGCGCGTACACCTCGGGGTGGGCGGCGGTGAAGGCGGTGGCGCGGCGGTGCAGGAGGGGCAGGTGCGCGCCGAGCACGCCGGCGACCGCCTGGTCGCCAGCGCGGGCGGTCAGGACGGCGGCGGCCAGGTCCAGGATGTCGCCGGGCATCTGGCCGTCCTGGGGGGCCTGGGCGGCGGCGTAGTGCAGGAGGCAGTCCAGCGCGCGCACCGCTGGGTGGGACTCCAGCAGGCCCGCAGGCAGCTCCTGTTCTTCGCCGGCCGGGCGGTCGGCCGGCGGGCCGGCGGGGCCGGCGGCGGGCGTTACCGGGTCGCCGGCCGTCGCGGTCGTAGTCGGCTGCGGGGCGGCAGGGCGGGTGAGGGGTTCGGCGAGGGTGTGCAGCCGGTCCAGGACGGCTGGGAGGTGGCCGCCGAGGCCGTCCCCGGTGCGCCACACGAAGGTCAGCAGGCCGGACCACGCCCGGCCGGCGTACTCGCCCGCGTCCGGGACGTGCGGGCTGGCCGGAGCGGGCAGGGCGCGGCTGAGCGCGAGGGCGGCGAGCACGGCTTGGGCCGGGCCGGCGGGGAAGGCCTCGGGACGGCGCGCGGCGGCCGCGGCGGCGGCGAGGTAGAACGCTCCGAGCTCCGGCAGGACGAGGGCGGCGAGCACGGCGGGGACGTCGGCGGTCCAGGCGGCCGGGTCGGCCGCCACCAGGCGCTGCAGCATGGTCGCGTAGCCGGTTGCGCCGGCGTCCGGGGCGCCGGCCAGGGCGGCCGCGGCCGTGAGCGGGCCGGCCGCGGCGGCTCGCTCCCGCAGGTCCTCCAGTTCGAGGGCGGTGTGATGACGCGACCGGGGGCGGGCGGCACACCGGGGGTCGGGCGGCCCGCCTGGCCGGGCCCGGTGCAGCGCGGCCGGCGGCGGGCCGAAGCCGGCCAGCAGGGGCGCGGGCAGGATCGGTGACCAGGCCCCGGCCCGCTCGGCGCCGACGGGCAGGACCTGCTCCCCCTCGGCGGCCGCGGGCGCGGAGAGCGCCTGACGGGCCCGCCGGTGAAGGTCGGCGGCGCGCTCGGGCGGGCAGGTGGTGAGCACGAGGTCGACCAGGCGGGCGCCTTCCGGCGTCGGGGAGCCGGCCAGCAGCCGCACCGTGGCCTCGACCGCCAAGTCCCACCACTGCCCCGCTCCTTCGTGCCCGGTACCGGCGTCGGGGGGCGGCGGGTGCGCGGCCAGGTGGGCGGCGAGCACCCGGTCGTGCACTGCTGCGTCCGCAGCCGCGATCCTCGTCCACGCCCGCAGGCGGTCGGCGAGCGGCAGGCCGGCCGCGGCGTCCGCCGCGGCGAGGTCGAGGACCGCGCGGGCCAGCAGCGGGCCCATGTCCAGGACCGGGCCCAGGAAGAGCGTGGCGTTAAGGACGCGGACCTCGTCCAGGTCGACGAACTCCGACCAGGGGAGCCGGCCCGGCGTCTCGAGGTCGCGGCGCAGCAGGCCCGCCAGCGCGCCGCGGACCGGGCGGGCCCACCGGAACGACTCACCGCCGGCGTCGGCGTGGACGGTCACCACCAGCTCCCGCAGCAGGCCCGTGATGTCGTGTTCGGGCAGGCGGGCCGCCCACTCCCGCGTCAGGACCTCGGTCAGCTCGGGCAGCGGCCGGCGCTCGGCGTGCGCGCGCCGGCGCTCGTCCCGCCAGGCCCGGTGGCCGGCGTGGGTGAGGTCGACGGCGTCCTTCAGCAGCTCCTCGGCGACCAGGACCCAGTCCCCGTCCCGGACGGGCAGCGGGAGGGTGCCCGCCCAGCAGGCCACGAGCCGGCGCGGCACGTCCGCGTGCTCGGCCGGCTCCTCGGCCCGGGCCGGGGCCAGGACGTGCGGGAGCAGCCGGCGCACCCCGGCCGGGGGGAGGACGCCGGCGTCGGCCAGGCGCAGCAGCGCGCCCAGCACGTGCGGGCCGGCCGGGGCGAGCTCGGCGGCGTGCCCCGCCAGCCACCGGCCCGCGGTCTCGGGGGCGGCGGCGGCCAGGTGCTCCAGGAACGGGGCCGCCGGCCACACGCCGGCGCTCTCGTCGGCGAGCAGCAGGTGCGGCGCGTGCTCCTGAAGGGCCTCCAGCCACGCCGCGGCCGGGGCGGAGCCGAAGAAGTACGCCTCGGCGCGCGGGTCCGCCCAGTGGGCGAGCTCGGCCGCCTCGTCCGCGCCCGGCTGCGTCAGGGCGGCCAGCTCCAGGACCCGGGCGGCGCGGCCGTGCAGCGGCACCAGCAACTCCCGCGCCAGCAGCAGGACCTCCCGGTAGACGCCGGCCGCGGCGGCCAGGTCGGCCTCGCCGCCGTGCAGCGTGCCCGACGTCCTGGCGTACACCTCGCCCCACCCGGCAAGGGCCTGCTCGTGGTAGCTGCCCAGCGCCACGCCCATCAGCCGCTCGGCGATCCCCGCCGCCCGCGCCCGGTGAAAGCCGCCCGGGCGCGTCAGCTGCCCGCGCAGCACCTCGGCGGCCACCCGCAGGCGGCCCAGGGCGGATGTGTCCGCGGCCCGCTGCACCGCCGGTGAACCCTCGGGCGGCCCGCCGGCGGCGGGCTCGCCGACCGGGGGCACGGCGGCGCCCGGCGGGTCGGGGAGGGTGTCGACCGCGGCCAGCAGGTCCTTCGCCGCGGACTTCAGGCCCACCGCGTCCGGGGCGCCCGGCAGGCTCAGCAGGGCGTCCGCCGCACCGCGCAGGCACGACTCCGCGACCTCCGCCGGCCGCTCCAGGCAGGTGCCGGCCAGGACCCGGCGCGCGTCCCGGAGCAGACCCAGCGCCCGCACGCCGCCGGCGCCCTGCGCGGTCAGGGCCGCGGCCAGGACCTCGTCGACCACCGGCAGTCGCGCGGCGGGCAGTTCACCGCCCACCGGCGGCATCATGGTGCTCACCGATGCACCGTAGAGCCCGCCGGGCAGAGCGCGGGCGGGAACCGGCCGGCCCGTGGCCGGGGCGGGCGCCGGCCGTCTGGGCCGTCAGCGTGCGGGACGGCGGCGGGTGACCGGGCCGCCGCGGGTGCGCAGGGTGGTGCCGGCCTCGGTGAGCAGGCGGTGGACGAACCCGTAACTGCGCCCGCAGCCGTGCGCGAGGGTGCGGATCGAGGCCCCCGCGGTGTACGCCTTCTTCAGCTCGGCCCCGAGCTTGAGCCGGGCCGGCCCGGTGACGTGGACGCGGCGCCCCAGCATGGCGACTCCCTTCTCTCCCTCTCCTCGGTGCCCGGGCGTGACGGCTACTGATGGCGGGCGGCGTCGACGTCGCCGGCGTTGACCAGCGCCCTCCTCAACCCCTGCCACGCGGTGGGGCGTTCGGCCGCGGGCAGGGCGGCCGCCGCGTCCAGCAGGGCGCGGGCGTGCCCGCGTACAGCCGGGTCCGTCCATGTCCCGGGCGCGTGGGTGACCAGCAACTCGGCGAGCAGCAGGGCGTCGTGGCTGCCGGGGTGGGCGGCGGCGCGTTCGGCGACGAGGTCGGCGTCGGTCAGGACCGCGGAGTCCTCGGCGCTCGCCCGCATCAGCTCCAGCCACACCGGCTCGTCGACGGCCGCGTCGGCGAACGCACCCGCGCCGGCCAGCGCGCCGGCGGGCAGGCCTGCTGAGAGCGCGGCCCGCCACAGCACCTCCGCGGCTTCCACCCGGCCGGCGGCGGCCGGCGCAAGAGGGACGTCGCCGGCGGCACGCGGGGTACGGGTGCCGACCGCCTCCAGCAGCCGGCCGGCCGCGTCCGCCCCGCCGTGGCCGGCCGCCAGCTCGTGCCACAGGGCGGCCGGGTCTCCCAGGACGCACGGATCGTCCAGGAGGGCGTGCACGAGGTGCTCGGCGGCCCCGGGCACCTCGGCGCGCAGGGCGGCCAGGAGGTCGGCGCGCTCCAGCGCGGCGAGCAGCGGCCGGTCGTAGGGTCCCCAGCGCAGCCAGGAGGCGGCCGGCGAGGGGCGGCCGGGAACGATCCGGTACAGGTCGGTGCGGCGGGCGGCGGCGAAGGCGGGGGCGTGCCGGTGGAGTCCGGGCAGGTGCACGCCGACCGCCGTGGCCACCGCGTCGTCGTGGGCGTGTGTGGCGAGCGCGCCGGCCACCGTGTCGAGCACCGTGGGCGGCATCTCGCCGGTGGTGCGGGCCCGGTGGACGGCGTACTCGAGCAGGCAGCCCAGCGCCCGCACCTGCGGGTGGGAGCCCAGCAACGCGGTGACCGAGTCCCCGGCTTGTGCCGGGGCGCCGCCGTCGGCGGGGACGTCCGGGGGCGGGGCGGGGACGTCGGTGGCGACGGGAGCGGAGCCGTCCTCGGTCTCCTCAGCGGTGCCGGCGGCGGGTCGGGTGAGCTCGTCTGCGAGGGCCTGCAGGTGGGCCAGCGCGGCCTTCTCCAGGCCTTCGTCGAGCGTGGTGCCGGTGCGCCACACGGTGGTGAGCAGGTCGAACAGGGCCTGGTCGGCGAAGAAGACCGCGGCGCCCCGGGCGCCGGCCGCGCTCTCGCCGGGGCCGGGGCCGGGGGTCGGGCGGTTGAGGGCGCGGCGCAGGTCGAGCGCGGCGGTGACGGCGCCGGTGAGCGCGGTGCCGGGGAAGGCGCCGGGGCGGTCGGCGTGGACGGCGGCCGCGGCGAGGTAGTACGCGCCGAGCTGCGGCAGCTTCAGGGCGGCCAGGACGGCGGGCACATCGGCCGTCCAGGCGGCCGGGCCGGCGGCGACGAGCTGGTGCAGGACCATCGCGTAGCCGTCGTCGCCGGCATCCTCGGCCTCCGCCAGTGCGGCGGCGGCCGCCGCTGGGCCGCGGGCAGCGGCAATCTGCTCCAGGTCCTCGACGGCGAGGGCGGTGCTCGCCTTGACCGGCTGAAGGTCGGGGGCGGTGCGCGGGTCGGGCGGGCCGGCGGGCTTCAGGCGGCGCACCGCGTCCAGCACCGGTTCCCAGCCGGCCAGCACGCCCGCGGGCATCACCGGCGACCAGTCCCACACCAGCAGCCAGGAGGCGAGCGGCTCGGCGAGGCCGTCCACCCGATCGGCGCCGGAGGGGAGCACCTCCTCGATGAGGGCGGCCGGCGGCGGGGTGCCGAGCGCCGCACGCACCTGCGTCTGCAGTTGCGCGGCGTGCTCGGGCGGGCAGGCGCCGAACACGAGGGCGACGAGGCGGGCCGGCTCCGGGGCGGGCTCGGCGGCCAGCAGACGGGGAACGAGTGCGAGGGCCTGCTCCCACCACGGCTGTCCGTCCAAGTCGCCCGCCGGCGCCGGGAGCTGGGCGGGCGGCCGGGCGGCGAGGTGAGCGGCGACCAGGCGGTCGTGGAGCCGGGGGTCGACGGCGGCCAGCCGGGCGAAGGCGCGGGTGCGCGCCGGCAGGCCCGCGCCGGCGTCCGCGTCGGCCGCGGCCAGGTCGAGGACAGTGCGCGCCAGCCGGGGGCCGCCGTATGCGGCCGGATCACCGGCGTGCACTTCATCGAGGTCGCCGCGGAAGACGAGCGGACGGGAAGCCGCGGGCAGCAGGGCGACGTCGCGGGCGAGCAGGCCGGCCAGCACCGCGCGGATCATCGCGATGTCCGGGTGCGCGGGGTTGCCGCGGCCGTCCGGGTAGGCCGTCGCTACGAGTTCACGCAGCAGCACCGCCGCCTCGGAGTCGGGCAGCCGGGCCGCGGCCTCCTCGGTGATCTGCTCCCGCAGCTTCTCCTCCTGGGCAAACGCGGCCACCATCGCTGCTTCGGCTCCGGCCGGATCTCCGGCCGCGGCCTGCTCCTTGGCAGCGGTCGCGGCGGCCGCCACGCGCTCGGCGACGGCCCGCAAGGACAGGTGGCCGGCGTGCTCGGCGTCGACCGCGCCGGCCAGCAGCCCCTCCACCGCGATGATCCAATCCCGTGTCCGCCCCGCCCGCGGGACCGTACGGGCCCAGCGGGCCGCCAGGCGCAGCGTCGTCCCTGCCTCCGGTCCCCCGCCGGCGCGCAACCGCGCGGTGTCGGCCAGGGCGGCGCGCACCGCCGCGGCGCCGACGACGTCGCCGTGGCGCAGCGCGAGACCCAGCAGCGCGTCCAGGGCCGGGCGGCCGGCCGCGGCCACCTGCTGCGCCCGGGTGAGCGCCGGATCCCGGCCGGCCGGCGCGGCCAGCCACGCCCGGGCGGCGTCCGGGTCGGCGCCGGCGACGTGGTCGAGGAACGGGGCGGCCGGCCACCGCCCGCCGGCCGCGGGATCTGGCATCAGCAGGTGCGGGGCGTGCTCGGCCAGGACGCCCCACCACACCGGCGCCGGGCCGGAGCGGAAGAAGTAGTCGGTGGCCCGCGGGTCCGCCCAGCGGGCGAGCTCGGCCGCCTCCTCCGCGCCCGGCTGCGTCAGGGCGGCGAGTTCGAGGACGCGGGCCGCACGATCCGGCAGCGGCACCAGCAACTCACGGGCCGCACCCAGGAGTTCGGTGTACAGGGTGACGGCGTCACCGGGGCCGGCTGCGCGGCCGTGCAGAATGCCCGACGCCAGCCCGTAAACGACTCCCCACACGTCCAGCGCCGTCTCCTGCGCCGCGCCCAGCGTCACGCCCGTCAGCCGCTCGATGACACCGCGGGCCCGCCCCCGGTGGTAGCCGCCCGGCCGCTCCAGCTCACCGCGCAGTACCTCCGCCGCTCCCTCCAACAGCTCCCACGCCGGGTCCGCCGGCGCCGGCGGACCCGCCGATGCACCGTCGCCGGCCGGCAGCCGGAAGGCGTCCACCGCGTCCAGCAGGTCCTGCGCCGCGGCCTGCAGGCCCACGCTCTCCGGTGCGCCGGGCAGTTTCAGCAGCGTGTCCGCCGCGGATCGCACGCACGCCGCGGCGACCTCCGCCGGCCGTACCAGCCCCGCCCCCCTCAAGGCCCGGCGTGCGTCCTGCAGCAGCCCCAACGCCCGTACGCCCGGCTCGCCCTGGGCCACCAGCGCGCCTTCAAGGAACTCGTCGACCTCGGGCAGCACGGCCTCACAGGCCAGCGGCATCTCGTCACTCACCCCCGCACCGTAGACCCGCCGACCACCACCCCCGCACCGGTATCGCGAAACCGCGACACCAGCGCGCCCCATCAGCCCGGACACCCCGCGGAGCCGGCCGCGGACCACCATCCTGTCCTCACACCCGCCCGCCCGGACCGGCGGCACCCGTACGACGCTCACGCGGCCGGCCCGCACCGCCTGCCACCGTACGGGGGCACGAAAGGTGCCTCATGGCGGGCGATCCAGGGGCGCAGCCGCGGACGGGACGGACGAACAGCAGCACGTCGACCAAGGGGGCCGGCCGTTGGCCGGCGGTGGGGCGTGCCCCCTGTCGGGGGCCGCGCGGGGGTGCGGGGCGGGTCCCTTCCGGGACCCTCGCCGTCTTGGGTGCGGGGCCGGGGCCGTTGGCCCCGGTCCGACCGGCAATCCGGGGCCCCCGCCCGCCGGTGTGAGTGGGCGGGAGAGGGTGTGAGGCCTCATTGCTGAGGTGGCGGTTCAGCGGTTCATGTAGTCACGCGTGTCGTAGGCGTCGAGCTGCGACCAGGCGACCTTGGCCCGGCCTTCCAGTAGCTGGATGGTGTCCTCGGTTGTGCGGCCGGTCGTCTGCGACACCTGGCGGATGACGGCGCCGGTGTAGTTGGCGAGGGCGACGATGAAGTCCATCGACGTGGCGAAGCCGTACTTCTCGTCGATCTCGAACAGGACCTCGTCCATGGTGGGCCTGGTCTCCGGCTGGAAGATCGGCCGGAGGATCGCGGGGATGTAGCCCCAGACCACGCCGCCGTTCCTGGTGTTGCCGAAGGCTGCCTCGACGGTGTGCCGGGCCGAGAACTGCTGGAGGATCTCGAGCTGGTTGAGCGGACTGATCTCGGCGAGCATGGTGGTCGCCTCGGCGGCGGTGCAGGCGACGTCCATGACGAGCCGCTGCAGCCCGTCGTAGTCGAACTGCTGGTAGCAGTCGGCGAGGACCGCGATCTCCGGGGCCTCGCCGCGGGGCCGGCCCTCGCGCTCGCCCTCGATCATTCCGGCGCGGATCAGTGGCATGACGTAGCCGGTCGGTCTGTCGAAGGTCAGGCCTGCGGTGGGCAGTGCCATGGATCGCTCCTGTCCTTGTCGATCAGACCGGGGAGAGGGTGGTGGCGGGCCGGGTGGCGGTTCGGCGGCCGCGTCTGGGTTCCGAGGGCGGTGTGGGCTCCGGGACCATGATCTTGACCGGGCGGCTGCGGTTCTCGGCGCGGAGGCGGTCACGTGCCCGTTCACGCAGCGCGAGGAGCTCGCGAGCGATCTGGTCGGTGGGGGCGGGGAAGCGGCCGGGGTAGGTGTCGGCGAGGATCGCCGCTGCCTGCCAGTTCGCCATGCAATCGCGGGCTGGCGGCATGGTGAGCAGGGCGGCTTCGAATGCCGAGAGTTCGGCATAGAGCTTGAGACGCTTCTCCGGCAGGGTGACCAGCCATGTCTTCATGTCCCATGTGCGTTGTGGCCGGTCGGGGAAGTTCTCAGCGAGGCGCTTGATCCGTCTGGCCATGTGGTGGTGGGTCATGCGCGCAACGTGGGCGGCAAGGGTTTGGGCTGCCGCGCGTTCGTCCCCGGTCAGGTATCCGTTGAGGTCGGGCTCGTGTGGGGCTGCGGCGGCCGGCCCTGCGAGGGGGCCCTGCGGCGGTTCCAGAGACACGGCAGAAAGTGTCTGCGTCAATGCGGCGCCGGTGTGGCAGCGACGCGCTGGTGGTTCGCCCGCAGGCCCTGTGACCAGTCCACTGTGGGCAGACAGACCCGCGCCGGCCCGTCGGCGGCCGGCTCGTCGACCGGTGCCGCGGCGCCGGGGCGCGGGCGGTGGCGGTGGCGGAGCGGCGTACCGGCGACCGGGCGGGCCGGCGACCGGGAGCGGGGTGCCCGGCCGGGAGCGGGGGTCGGCCGGGAGCGGGGGTCGGCTGCGGCGCGCTGCCGAGACCGCCGGCGACCCGGAGCAGCGGTGGATGGTGGACCGGGACGACACCAGTGCCCTGGTCGTGAACGTGTTCACCCCGGACGACGTCGCCGGGGACGGCACCGTGTCGGGCAGCATCGTCGCCTCCCTCGCCTCCCCGGCGGCCCGGCGGCCCGGCGGCCCGGCGGCCCGGCGGCCCGGAGCGTCGCGCACACGCGCGCGGATGCTCGGGGCGGCAGCGCACACGGCTGCGCTGGACCCGCAGACCGCGGTGATGCTCACCTCGGGGCTGGAAACCACGGCGTCGTTCGAGGAGAAAGCCCAACAGCGCAGACCGGCGCACCGGCCGGGCCGCAGGCCATCGCTCCGCGCCGGCCCACGAGGCTGGACCTCACCGGCCCTGGCAGCGGCACCGGGTTCCGAACTGACGGAACGGCTCACCCGGCACATCCTCGACCGCACCACGGACCACGTGGTGGACACGCTCGTTGACCAGACCGAGGACCAGACGAACGATGTCGTGGCCGCGCTGCTCGCGCAGACCCGACGCGAAGGGGAGGACACGTGATCCGCACGCCACATCGTACGAAGGGGCCGGGCGCGCTCGGAGCCGAAGGCCCCGGCCGCATCGGGCCGTTCGGGCGCTGGCCCAAGGACGGAGAGGACGAGGACCAGGACGAGCCCGACGAGGGACAGGCGACCGAAAACCGGCGGTAGGCCGCCCGGCCACCGGGACAAGATCCGCCTCGGCGACGGCGGCCGTCCGCCGCGAGTAGCACGCCGCCGGCCGGGGCGCAGCTGCCGGACCGCCGCCCCGGCCCGGTACGACGGACAACCGGCACGCACAGCCGTAACAGCTCCCCCGCCACCCCGCCCAGCTCACCCACGAAGGCCAGGGCCCGCTCGCGTACGGCCGCGGGGACGTCCGTCGTACGTAGCAGCTGCCCGGCGCCGCAGGGCGGTTCAGACCCAGGCGGCGCCGATCCCGCAGGCGCCGGACAAGCACTTTCCGGACGTTGTCCGCGCACCCCAGCAGATCACCGCCCCGTTCGGCAGACTGACAGGCGACGCACGCCGCCTCTGTACGCCAACTGGCACTGACCTGGGGGAACTTGTGATCATCCGGGGATTCCTCGACAACGACGGTGAGCTGGCCCAGCACCTCGCCCAGCAGCTCAACACTCCACTGGACTGGCCCCAGGGCGCAGGGCTGACCACCGGGCACGTCGCGAAGATCGCTTCTGCGGCAGCCTGCGACGTCGCGTACGACCAGGCAGCCAACGGTCATCTGATCGACCTCTTCGCCGCCCTCCCCCTGCCGGGCACGCCCGACGGCAACACCTTCTGGGGCGCACTGGAGGAGGCGGGAGGCACTGCCGCCCTGTACATCGACCCCGGCAACATGGGCGGCCCGGCCTTCGACCGCCTGGCACGGGGAAACGAAGCGGGCATCGCCGACCGCGTGCTCAGCTTCCTGGCGGAACTCGACGACCAGCAGCGCGACGCCGTGGCCAAGGTGATCGGCGACGCACTGGCGCATGACACGCTCGTCGCAGACGGCCGCTACCTCGGGCAGCTGTGGCTGCGGGACGCCGAGACCACCGCCTGGCACGTGCTGCTCGCCAAACGCCGGCTGCACGAGACCCAGGACGACCGCACGCGATTCTTCGAAGCCTGGGGCAACGCCTGAGCGGTACAGCCGTCCCGACGACGCGACACACCCCGGCCACGAGGACAGGCCCTGTTCGGTGACTCCCTCGCCTTGCGGAACGTGGGACGTCCCGGCCTCTTCGGGCAGCGGCTCCAGCACCACGCCCACCCGCACCCAAGCGTCGCAGGGCACCGGACGGCGAGGCCGCGGCAACCCAGTCGTCCAAGACCCGCAGCGGAAACCACGCCCTCCCCCATCCCACCAACTCGCGTCCGCTTCCCGCCCGTCGGCGACGAACGGCAGCTGTCTACCGCCGGCCGGTGGAAGGTGCTCGAGGCTCGCGGGGCACCTCGGCCTCCGGGTCGTAGCCGTGCGCGACGGCGTGGGCGTAGAAGGCGTCGAGGGCGGCGCCCAGACGGCGCCCGGCGTCCGTGTCCGGCAGCGGAGGCCGGGCGGCCCATTCCTGCACAACCGCCTGCTGCGCCTCGCTCGGAAGGTCCCCGAACTCCAGCCCGGAGAAGGTCTCGGGCATGCCCCTGCACAGCTGCCCGAGTCTCTTGACCAGCATCTCGGGCATGCCCTCGGGCTCCTCCTGCAGGCCTTGGGCCGCGTCCGTGAGCATGTCCACAACCCGACGGCCCTCGTCGGTTCCGAACGCCCTCTCCGCGTGGAATTCGGGCCCGATCAGCCGGGCGCGCGCCAGATCGGTGCGGATGTCCACCTTGGTCTGCAGGCCGAGATCACACTCGGTCACCAGCGCCTGGTCCCCCCGAGGGCGGTATCCGGTCTCGTAGCCGGCGACGTCCGTGGCGAAGGTCAGAGCAACCACGATGTCCGGGGCGAGAACGGTGTGCAGGACTTCGCCGTCACTGTCGCCGGTTTCCGCCACCGCGAGCACCGGTATGTCGAGATCCCGGGCCAGACGCCGCAACTGCGGTACGCCCCCGGCGTGCTGCAGCAGACCGGGCACCGTGTGAACCCCGTCGACGACCACCAGGCGCAGCCCCGCCAGCTGACGGGCCAGAGCCGCGAGTTCACCGGCCCCGGTCCCGGGCCGGTCCTCGATCAGCAGCCGCGCGGCCTGGGGTCCGGCGCTCAGCTCGGCCACGGCCTTGCGCGCCGCCCCGTCCAGCCGTCCCTCGCGCAGCTCCCGGTAGCCGACCCTCAGCTGGCCGGCCATCACCCGCGCGGCGATGTCCCGCACGGACGGCCCGAAGGCCGCGTACAGGACGGCTCCCGCGTCGCGGAACAGCGCGGCGCGGACCGCGCCGGCAGCCAGCAGTCCCCCGCCGGCGCCGGGCCGTCCGTCACCGCCCGCGAGGCCTCCCCCGGCCACTACCCTGCACACACCCCGCACGACGGCCCGCCTGCGGCAATACCGGCGCTCACGACGCACCCCAGGTCGGACAGCACCTGGTCGGCGAACAGGACAGCGGCGGGGACCGGTTGCCTGCTCCCGCACTCGCCGCGGCAGCGTTTCTCCCGGCGCCCAACTACGGGGTGTGCAGGATCTGCGCCCACTCAGGAAGCTGCGTCGGCGCGCCGAGGGCGGCGTCGAGCAGGAGCGGGTCCCCGATCGAGACGCGCACCGAGCGAAGCGCCATCTTGTACCGGCCCGCGACGACGTCCCCCACCCACGAGGGCAGACCCCATTCAGTGACGCCCTCACCTTGCGGAACATGGGACGTCCCGGCCTCTTCGGGCAGAGGCTCCAGCACCACGCACACCCGAGCCTGAGCCTCGAACAGCCCCGTCGGCGAGGCCGCGGCAACCCAGTCGTCCGAGACCCGCAGCGGAGCCCCGAGCATCTGCCCGTGCGGAGCGAAGCAGCACAGCTCGTTGTCCTGGACGTGCAGCGCCACCGGCAACGGCAGATTCGCGATGTCGTCCTGGGTGTCGGCCGCGAAGATCAGGACCGCGTTGTCGGTGTCCGCGCCGGAACGCGCCGCGGGCACGACAGCCGTCGTGAAGTGGATTCCCATGCGGTGGACCCTAGCGACCGCCTCCGACAGAGCCGGGTCTTGCCGCCCTCCCGGGGCGGGCCTCGGCCAGGACCAGCCGGTCTCCGTCCCACCGGCACCAGCCAGGGCCCGCCGGTCAGCACCGGGTGCCGGATCTCGTCTTCGGCCACCTGTTTCTCAGCGCTCCTCGGCTGCCTCACCGCAGACCGCCGGGCCCGCCCCGGCGGACACCCGCCGTGAGGACGGGCGCAGGGGGTTACCGCTCCCCCGCCCCCGCGGCGTCAGGTGCGCGTCCACTCGGCGCCGGCCCGTCGGCGGCCGGCTCGTCGAGCGGTGCCGCGCCGCG
>NZ_JBEXKG010000147.1:0-19432 GCF_040609555.1 Streptomyces sp. NPDC004658 | reverse complement strand
GCCCGGCGCCCGATCGCAGCGCGGCGCCGGCCAGCGCGGCCGGGTCCAGGTGGTCGAGCACCCCGAGGTGCGCGGCGAGCACCCGCCAGCCCTCGGTGCCCGCCTCGGCGGCGTGCCCGGCGAGATGGCGCACCAGGTAGGGGTGCGGTCGCGGAACGACCGTCGTGCCCTCGTCCTTCACCGCGGCCAGCCGGGTCAGGGCGGTGACGACGCGCAGCCGGTCCTGCCGCACCCGCCGGGTGTCCTGCGGATCGCCGCCGAGGAGGAAGTCGCGGAAGGTGCGATGCGCCAGCCGGTAAACGGCTTGTCCGTCCTCGGCGTCGAGCATGATGTACGGCGCCGACGCCTTGGCCACGGCATCCAGCAGCGCGGCGTCGACGGGGGTTTCGTTCAGCGCGGAGGCGACCGTGGCCCAGATCCGCTCGGCCCGGGGCAGACCGTGGCCCTGTGCGAAGGCCAGGGCGCGCAGGACGGCCGTACTGCCCGGCAGCGCGTCCCGCAGCCGCGCCACGACGGCGGCGAACAGCCGTCGGTGGTCTCTGCCGAGCAGGTCCGCGAGGTCGGCCCGTCTTCGGTCCAGGAGCAGGGTCGGATCGGCGATGATCTCGTGGACCGCGAGCGTCGCGTAGAGGAAGTCGCGTTCCGCCGCGGGCTGCGGTGCCGTGCAGACCAGGGCGACGACCCGCTGGACCGCCGCGTCGAGGTCGGTCTCCGGGTGCGTGAACGCGCCGCGTTCGGCGAGCAGGGCTTCGCGCACGTAGATGGCGAGGTCCTGGGGGTCCGGTCGCAGGCGCAGGGTGTCGGCCGCCGGGCACCCCAGCCCCTCCAGGAGGTCCTCCACGGCGGCCCGCGGCACGTCGAGGCTGTCGGTGGACGACGGCCTGGTGCCCACCACCACGCGCACGCCGGGCAGCGCGCCGAGCGCACGGAGCAGGTCGGCGAGCCGGTTCGGGTCGTCGGACGCGTCCAGGGCGTCGGCGAACAGGGTCCAGCGCCGTTCGCCGGGTCGTACGGCGTCCAGGAGGGCGCGGATGCGTTCGTCGTCGTTGGAGGCGTCCGGCAGAGCCGCCACGGAGAACACCTCGGCGAGCTGCCCCACGACCTGTCGGACCGATGCGCCGGTGAGGTTCAGGAAGGTGTCGGCACGGGGGCGCGGGACGTCCTCGGGCCACGGCTCGTGCCGCAACGCGGGGCCGGGTCCGGGCGCTTCGCCGTGCCCCGCGGCGCGCAACAGGATGTGACCGAGGAGCGCGGACTTGCCGCAGCCGGGCGGCCCGGTCACCGCCAGCACGCCGTGATCGGCGTCCGCCAGCCAGCCGGCGATCCGGTCGCGCTCAGCGGACCGCCCGACGAACAGCCACGACAGCTCGCCGGAGGGGGACCGGACCGGGACCGGGGTGGATGCGACGGCCGAGACGGGGGTGCGCTCCGCGGCCGGCACCTCGGACGCCGCCTCCGCGCGCGGCCGCGCGTAGTCCTCCAGCGTCATGATCACCGGTGCGGCCGCCCCGTCCCGGCGGGCCAGGATCTCGTCCCCGGCCAGCTGGTACCAGACCCGGCCGGGCTCCAGCAGGTCCTGGATGCGCTGCGCCAGGTCCCTGAGGCGTATGTGGCTGTAGTTGCCGGAGAACTCGCCCAGCACCGTGGTGAGCACCTCGCGGAAGGAGGCCAGGTACCCCCTGCCCTGGTCGGCCCCCGAACCGATGATCACCAGGCGCTCGACGGCGCGCCGGTTCACGACGTACATCAGCAGCTGGTCGACGAAGCGAGCTGCTCCGCACGCCTCGACGACCACGACCGCCCAGCAGTCCTCGCGGGCCCGCCCGCGGAACTGGCGGACGATGTGATCGCCCAGCTGGTCGGGCTTGATGCTGTCGTCCTCGCCGTCGGCGCCGGTGCCGCGCACGGCGAGCAGGGCGTCGTCCTCGTTCGACTCGCCGTGGCCGAACCAGAGCAGCATGGAGTTGCGGGGCGGGCGCGCCCGGGACCACTCACGCAGCCGGGCCTCGGTGGCCCCGCCGGTGCGGTCCTCGCCCTGCCACGGCCGGTGTTCGCCGCCCCAGCCGCTCAGCAGCTCGGCGACGCCGTCCGCCTCCGCCACGACCTCGTGCAGCTCGGCGAAGCGGCTCGTGTCGACGTACGTGTCCATCGGCAGCGTGACGATGGTGAAGCCGTCGTCCTGGCCGAGGTGGCCGGGCAGGCCCCCGTCCAGCCCGTCACCGTCCATGAGGTCCTACTCCCCCGTGTCGTCTTCCTCTGCGCGTCCGAACCCCGCTCAGCCGACCATGACCAGCCGGGTGACCGGATCGCCGCCCGCGCCCACCTTCACCCGGTACAGGCCCGGGTCGTCGAGCAGCACACGGGCGCTGAGCAGCGCGTCCTCCCCCGGTACGGGCGTCAGCAACGGCTTGCGGACCGGGTTCTGGAGCGCCTCCGCACCGGCGTCCTCCACCAGGCAGCTGACCCGGTCCGGGTCCTGTTCGGTGCGCGCCCTGACCTCGAAGGGTGTGCCCACCGGGACCCGGTCGGGAGTGTCGAGCCCGACGTCCGTGCCGCCGAGGCGGGCGCCGCGCCGGTTTCCGGTGAGCAGGCCGCGGGCGAAGTCGAGGACCGAGCCGGTGACGGCGAGGGCGGCATGCTGCTGGGCGACGGGGTAGGTCTCCACGTCGCGATGGGTGGTGGAGTAGCGGTAGACGGTGCCGTCGCCGCCGTGGTCGTACTCGACGAGCCGGCCGATCTCGTCGCGCAGGAGTTCACCGTCGTCGTGCCGGTCGTAGCCGACGTGCCGGGCCTCGACCACGCCGTCCCGGATGCGCAGCGACTGAGTGGTGTGCTGGGCGGTGCCTTCCACGATGCGATGGCCGGGGAGCTCGACCTCATCGAGCCGGGCGTGCAATCGGAAGGCCCGCTCGCCCAGTTCCCGGTCACCGCCGATGGCCTCCACGTCACCGGGGGTCAGTGCCACCACATCGTCCCCGGTGTCCAGGCAGCGGTAGCTGGGCAGCAGGTCGTGCACGCCGGGCAGGGTGCGGGCCAGCCGGCTCAGGTTCTTCGCGGGAAGCCCCAGCATGCCGCGGCCGCTGTTGAGGATCTCCATGGCCTTGACGGCGCCGTGGAAGGGCGTTCCCACGGTCAGCACGGCACGGACGTCATCGAGAGCGCCCGGGATCAGCCCCAGAGCCGCGGTCACCAGGCCGCCCATGGAGTGCGCGACCAGGACGATCCGGGCGGGCCGCTGGTCAGGGGCAGCGGCCGTGGCCGCGCGGCAGTCGGGGTGGGCGCGCCAGGCGGTGAGGTGCTGGTCGATCTTGTCGGCCAGCAAGCCGGCGTTGTGCTCGACGGGCAGCCGCCAGTCGTAGCCGAACTCGTCGACGGCGGCCGGATGGACGACGGCCTTGCGCAGGCCCTTGACCAGCGGGGTGTAGGGCTCGAAGCCGTCGGTCAGCGGCATCCAGGCAGGTGTCCGCAGCAGCCGGCCGGGCACCACCCGGCCGAGTCGGCCCGCCCGCTCGTCGTCGGTCAGCGCGAGCGCGTCCATGCCGTTCTCGAGGTCCCAACGGGCGGCGTACTCCGCCACCTTGCGCATGCCCCACAGCATGCGGCCCGTGGCGGCCTCGTATAACTCCGTGCCCATGATGCCGGGCACGACCAGGACGGCGTCATGCGTGGCCCCCGGCCGGACAGGAGGCCTGTCCCGGACAATCGTCGAATCCATGGAGCAAAGTTACTGGAGCAGCGCGGGAGGCGATACGGGCTTGCCTCCGGACAAGGCGCTCCACGCCGACGGAACACGCGAAGGCGGACGGGCGCGCAAGTCGGGCCCGCCGACGGCCTGGTGGCGTCGGCGGCGGCCGGGTCGGTCAGCGGGTGTGGAGACTGGTGGTGTACACGTCCGTGCGGTTCCGTGGTGCGTCGGAGTGGGTCTCCGTGAGCACCGCCCGTACTTCCTTGCCGTCTGCCACCAGGCCTTGGTAGTCGCCGAGGAAGTAGCCCCCGGCGAACGGCGCCTGGAGCCAGTCGAAGATCCGCGAGATGCGTCGTTCGGTGCGGAGCTTCGGGTTTCCGTGCCGCAGCGTGGCCAGTTGACAGGCGGTGGGCAGGGTGGTGGTGTCGCCGGGCCTGAGGTGGCGCAGGTCGTAGTAGGTGAGCGCGACCGTGCCCCGCTCGGTGACCGCGATCGACGGTGAGAAGGCCGGGACGCCCTTGGGGCTGATCAGCTCCGGCCTCCCCCAGGTGCGTCCGCCGTCGGTGGACCGTACGAGCTGGATGGAGTCGAACTTCCCACCGGAGAAGTCCGCGCCCTCGTAGGCCATGTACAGCGCGCCTGTCCTCGGGTCGACGGCCGGGCTCGGCAGGGTGGACGCGGCGCGCAGCAGTGTGTCGGGGTCGTTCGGGTCGACCTCCGGTACGGCGGTGTCCCGGGCCACGACGACCGGGCGGCTCCATGTCTTCGCTGCGTCGGTGGAGGTGACCATCTCGTAGCGGGCTTCGAGGACGGTGCTCAGGTCGGCGGAGTGGGTGATCCGGTCGTAGAAGTCGTACAGGGTGCCGGTGCGCCGGTCGGCGACGATCAGATGGCCGATGGTCTGGGTGTTGGGCACGGCGCTGGTGTCGACGAACCTCCGGGCCCTGCTCCAGGTGCGGCCGCCGTCGCGGGTGACGGAGATGTAGCCGGGACCGTCGAGGGAGCTGCGGCCGGGTGGGTCGTTGTCGAGGCGGTTCCAGACCTGGTAGGCGGTGCCCTTGCGGATCGGGTCGGCGGTGAGGGACGGCTTGTCGTTGAAGAACGGCTGCTCGTCGACGTGCGTGGTGGTGAGGTGGTGCCAAGTGCGGCCGCCGTCGCGGGAGGTGGCGGCCAGGAGGGCGCTGCGCGTGCTCTTGACGAAGTCGACGCCCTCCCCGCCGGCGTACACCGTGCCGTCCGGTCCGGTGCTCACCCAGGGGTCGGTGGCCCGTTCGTAGTCCGCGCCGCCGGGGGCGCACAGGCTGAACGGCAGCGTGCTCACGTGGAAGGTGTGGCCGTCCGTGGTCCAGCCGGCCGCCAGGCCGCGGGCGCCGCCGTCGTTCCAGCGGTCCTGCTGGAACACGGTGACCACGCGTTTGGGGTCGCGCGGATCGACGGACAGGTACGGCTCGACCTCGGTGGCCGGGTAGACGACGCTGTCGGGGGACCTCGCTCCGATGGCGCACTTCGCGTACGGGTCGCCGTGGGACACCTTGACCAGTGCCGTGCCGTCGGTGTTCCGGTCCGCCGCGGCGGGAGTCGCGCCGGTGGCCGTGACGAGCAGGAGCGCGGCGGTGGTGACGGCGGTCAGGGGCACGAAGACGCGCATGCGGGATCTCCTCCGGGCCTATCGGCCGGGACACGGGGCCGCCGTCGTCTCAGCGGCCTGGGGCGCGGAGGTGTACCGGAACGCGAGCGCGGGGACTCCGCTCGGTCCTTTTCGGCGTTGCAGCCGGTGCCCTTGATGGGCCGAACGACGGAGTCGTCTTCGGGGTCGTCCAGGAGCACGGCGGAGCCGACCGGCGGCTGCACCGTGCCGGTCGGCTCCTTGCACGTGCTGTCACGGCGTCGTCCCGCACGTCCCCGGAGCGGGCGGTGGACCGCGTGCCGGCGGGCGATGCCGGCGGGGTCGGCCCTGGCTCAGACGGGTGGGTGCGGCGGGACGGCCTGCTGGACCTCTTCGACGGTGGGGGTGAGCCGGCGCATCGGCGAGGGGCCACCTCGGTGCGGGCGGCGGCGCGATCAACGGCCGCGCCGGAAGGAAGACTCCGGCACCTTCGGAATCACCGGCGGAATCACCGGCGGAACGACCTCGTCGGTCACCGCATGACGACAGGGGCGAGGCCGTTCAGGGGGCACACCGGCCGGACTGGTTGCCCGGCCGTGCGCCGACCGCTCAGGTGATCGGTTGCGCGGTCCCGTCCGGGAGCACGCAGGCCTCGCCGGCGTAGGGACGGGAGACGATCTGTCCGCCGGCGGCCGTGCAGTCGTCCCTGGAGATGTTCGCAGACGAGGCGGCCCCGGCGCTGACGGCGCCGACGGCGCTCACACCGGCAAGGGCTGGAGCGCCGACGGCGCTCACGCCGGCGAGGGTGGCCGCGGCCAGGGCGAGCCCAAGGATTCTGCGCATGCGCATGTCGTCCTCCTCCTCTCAGGCGCCCCCGTTCGGCCTTCGGGAAGGACACGTCTGGAGACGACGGCGCCCTCTTACTCAGCATGGGCACTCCGCAAGAGGCCCGCGAGGCGAGGCCCGGGGGTGGGGAGGAGGCGGGCCTGCCTGGGGTTGGGGAGGAGACGGGCCTGCCTGGGGTTGAGGAGGAGACCGGCCGTCCCCGCCTCCGGCCCGTGCCGCAGGGCGGCTGTCGCGCGGCCTCTAGCGGGGTTCGTGGGCCGCCGCCCGGCAGGCACCCGTCGCGGCGCCACCCGGCACCCCGGCCTCGGTCAGGCCGGTCACGCACCCCTGGAGGTCTCCGACCACGCCCCGGCCGCAGGCCGCCGTGACGGAGTCGGAGGCGGTGGCACCGGCCAGTTCGGCCATCCGCGTGCAGGCGGGGATGTCCGCCCGGGCCGCGGGAGCGGCGAGGACCGCGCCGCCCAGGGTGAGGGTCAGGCCGGTGACGGCACCGGCGATACGGGTCGACGTGCGCATGGCACGCACCTGCCTTCCGGGTCGGTCGCGCTGTCCCGCTCACGGCGGGCCGGATCCGCGCGTCAGGGCCGCCGGGCGACGCTCGGTGAGCGGTTCCCCGGCCGGCGGGCTCACCGGCCGACCGTGCCGCCCCGATGCGCGTACCGGTGGATCAAGCGGTGCGGTGCGCCGTGCCGTGCCCCGCTGAGGTGTCCGTCTCGTCGTGATGTGCCGAGGCCTCCGCGACCTGCTTGAGCGCCGATGCCGTGGCCGGGTCGCCGACCTTGGCGGGTTGCTCGTGGGTGTGGGTTCCGGCGTGCTCGTGGCGGAAGTGGGAGGGTGCCAGCCTGTCGCCGGGGCCGTAGGCCTCGGACAGGGGGGTCTCGGCTTCCGTGGCGGGAGGGAAGCCCTCGGCGGCGGGCCGGGCCGTCTCGTCGGGGGCGGCCTGCCGGGGGCCGCGCGGCTGGGTGAGCCAGGCGACGGCCGCGCCGGTGAGGGCGACGGGCCATTCCACCACCCCGGTGATGCCGAGCAGCCCGGCACCGGCGTACACCGCCATCCGGCGACCGCGTGGTGAGACCGCTCCGATCCGGTCCAGCGCGCTGTCGGCAGCCCTGGTCACCTGCCCGGCCCCGGGCAGGCGGCGCAGCCCCGCGCCCACGGCCCGCAACGGCTGAGGAAGATCCGGTGACCTCGTCCCGTTCTGGCTCATGTCGAACTCCTCCCGCGCGAACTTCAAGGGAGTGCGGGATCCGAGTTTCCCCACGGGCGGGACATATGCCGCGAAACGGCATTCGGGGGACGTCCAGGTGATCCGGCCCCTGGTCCCCCGCGGTCCACCGTGCCGACGGGGCGGCGCGGCCCGTGCCGACGGGGCCGGTACCAGCGCTGCGAGCGCGGAACGCGGTCGTACACACTGCCCGGCACCGTGCTCCGCTCCGCCTCCCGGCCCCCGTCCCCCGGCGCCTGGCCCACCGCGGGAGGGCGGGGAGGCCGGGTGCCGGATGGCCGCGCCGGCCGCGAGCCGAGACCGGCCTGCCGTTCGGCGGCGTGCCGTTCGGCGCTCCCGTCCCGGTGGCCCGGACGGACGGCCTCAGGCCTCCGGGGAGTCCTCGGGGCTGTCCTTGCTCTCGGCCATCACCTTGCCGCCGACGAACGCCACGCTGAGGGCGAGGGCGGCGGCGCCGACACCCGCGAGCGTCTTGAGCCCGACATGCAGGAACTTCTTGTTCTCGCTGTCCTTCAGGGCGTCCAGTCGTCCGGTTTCCATCAGCAGATCGAGGATGTACTTCCGCTCCTCCCCACTCAGGTCGTCCTTGTCGAGTTGACGCTCGAGGATCTCCCTGATGTGCCGCAAAGCCTGATGGACATGTTCCTGGCTCTGCTTGTTGGCGGAGAGCGCGGAGTCGAACGACTTCTCCATCGCGTTGACCACGTCCGTGGCGAATTCCTTGAACGAGGGGAACTGCTCAATGATCTTCAGGGCCACCTCGGTGCCCATGTCGGGCATCATGGCCGCGAACCTGATCATCTTGTCCTTGGAGAGGTTCCTCCAGGATTCGATCCCCAGCGCCCGCTTGATCTCGTCCTCGTTCTTGTAGCCCATGCCGTGACTCCGTCCGCCGCCCCGCCTCATTCCCCAAACCCTATTACTCCGCCAGGACTTACGAGGGCCGGCGAGGAATGCGCCCGGTGCGCCGACGCAGCTGTCCGACGGCCACCGGCACTGCTCGGCCGACGCGGACCGGCCCTCGTACCGCCGGGCCGGCGAAGGCCTCGTCGTCGAGGGTGTCCCGGACCTCACCGGCGCCACCGGCGCCACCCTGGTCGGCGTCCCCGGCCGTCCAGGAACCCGGGTTCGGTGAGCCGCCCGCTCGCCCCGGACGTGCCGGCCCCTGGTTGACGCACACGCAGGAACGCCGGCACCGCTCAGCCGGTGAAGAAGCGCTTGTCGAGGGCGATCGCCAGCAGCTCGTCCATGCCCAGTTCCGGCCGCGGGCGCGTCACCGGGGCGCTCTCGGCGTACGAGTTGACCTCCCGCACCGCGACCCGGCGGCCGTCCGGACGCAGGGTGTCGACCAGCCACACCACGGCCGAACCGCCCTTCTCCGAAGTGCCCTTGACCTTTTTGACCTTGGTGCCGTCGGCCAGGGTCGTGGCCTCGCACTGACCGGAGACACCGGCGCAGCCCATGTGCCCGGCCAGGGCAACCGTCATGTCGTACTGCGCGTCGACCTCCACCATGTTCTTCCCGCGGCCGTCGTCGTGGACGAGCTGGACCAGACCGTCGCCCGCGTTCAGGTCGGAAGTGGTTCCGCCCCGGGGCAGGTGCGACGTCAGCACCCGGGTCATGCGGGCGCCGGGGACCCGCTCCACCGCCGCGGACGCGCCGGCGGAGGAGGCTCCCTGCGGGGACGGCAGTGCGGCGATCGCCTTGCTCCAGGCCGGGCTGCGCACGATGGAGGTCAGCTGGGCGATCGACAGCAGCGGGTCGGCCCCGTCGGCCGAGCCCTTCTCCCCGCCGCCGCCGAACTCCTGCACCGTCAGCTGCGCCCCGCCGGGGGTCGTGAACACCACGTACCAGCGCTTCTGGCCGGTGTCGCCGCTCGGGTAGGTGAACGACTTGGTGGTGGTGAGCACCGCGCCGCCCGGGAGCTTCCGGGTGGTGCACCTGTCGTACGGGCGGACCTCCACCGGAAGGCAGCCGCCCTGGTCCGCCTGGTCGGCGGAGGCACCGGGGTCCAGCCGCGCGACGGTGATGTCGATGCCGGAGGTGCCGGCGGCGGTGGAGTAGGTGAGCTTGGCGGCCGGCCAGACGGCGGCGCCGCCCGCCTCGGAGCCCCGGCCCGAGGCCGCGGAGACGGTTCCGCCGGGTGGCAGCAGGCTCTTCAGCGTACGGATCATCTCCTCCGCGCTGACGGACGCCGGCGCACGCGAGGGCGACCGCACGGTGGAGTGTGCGGGCCCGCCGGCCGTCGACCGCCCGGGTGTGCCGCTCCCGCCGCCGAAGGCGTCCGTGCCCACCAGGACGCCGCCCGCGGCGACCACGGTGAAGGCGGCCGTGGCGGCGGCCACCTGCACGGCGCGGACCAGCCGCATCCGCCGGCCCCGGGTGATGGAACGCCGTACCAGGTCGGCGGAGTGGGGCGGGAACTGTTCGGCGGTCCCGGTCATGGCGCGGGCCAGCCGGCGCTCAAGGTCCTCGTCTCGTGACATGGTGGATCTCCGTTCGTCTGGGGCGTCGGCCGGCCCGGGCGGGGAGCGCCGCCGGGCCGTGCGCGTCATGCGGTCAGGTCGGCCAGCTGGTCGCCGAGCAGGGCGCGCAGCCGCTCCAGGGCGCGCATGCTCCGGGTCCGCACGGCTCCCGGCGAGAGCTGCAGGGCCTGGGCGGTCTCCTCCACCGAGCGGTCCTCCCAGTAGCGCAGCACCAGCACGGCACGGTCCTTGGCCGTCATCCGGGCCAGGCCGTCCAGCAGGGCCATCCGCAGCTCGGCGTCCCGCGCCGGGGCGGCCGCGTCGGGCAGCCGGTCGCTGGGGCGCTCCGTGGAGCTGCGGCGACGGCGCTGGGAGAGGAAGCTGCGGACGAGCACGGTGTCGGCATAGGCCACCGGGGACTGCGCCCGGCTGATCCGCCGCCATGAGCGGTACATCTTGGCGAGGGTCTCCTGCACCAGGTCCTCGGCGAGGTGCCAGTCGCCTGTGAGCAGGCAGGCGGTCCGGAACAGCGGGCCGCTGCGGGCGGCTGCGAACTCCAGGTAGTCCGCGGGTGCTTCCCCCACCGTGTGTCCTTTCGTGGTCGGACGTCATCTCTTACACGCGGTGGGGGTGCTCCCGCGTCACACCCCGGCGGCGTCCGGTGCCGACCGGCCGCTGAACGGGGAGTGGTGCGCCGGGTTCCCGAATACCTGGCGAAAAGCGCGCCCGCGCCTCCGCAAAGGCCGTTTCGCCTGCCCGTCCCGGGTTAATCGAGATGTCCCGGACAATACGACCTTTCAGGAGGGCCAGTGGCCACCACGGCACGGGACATCATGACCAAGGGCGCGGAATGCGTGGCCGCCGAGGAGACCGTTCTCGACGCCGCCCGCAAGATGACCGAACTCGGCGTCGGAGCGCTTCCCATCTGCGGCACCGACGACCGTCTCAAGGGAGTTCTCACCGACCGGGACATCGTCGTCAAGGTCCTCGGCGCCGGGAAGGACCCGGCCGCGGTCAAGGCCGGTGACCTGGCGCAGGAAGAGGCCGTCACGATCGGCGCGGACGACGACGCCGAGGAGCTTCTGCGCACCATGGCGTCCCACCGGGTGCGCCGTCTGCCCGTCGTCGACGGCCACCGCCTGGTCGGCATCGTCGCCCTGGCGGACGTCGCCCGGGCCCTGCCCGACCGGGCCGTCGGCGATCTTCTGGAGGTCCTCTCCAGCGACTGACATTCCGAGCGCGGGACGGATATCGCGAGCGCGTGAATGACCCGCCCCTGATTCCCCCGCTTTCCCTTCACAAACAAGGTGTTTTCGAGGAATGCGGGAACCGACCGAGGGCAATCGGTGGTGCAGGAGGTAGATGACTATGGTTCCCTTGCTGCTCGTTCTGCTCCTCGCGCTGATTCTGTTCGGCGCCGGATTCGCCATCAAGGTGCTCTGGTGGGTCGCCGTCGCCGTCCTGGTGCTCTGGCTGCTCGGCTTCGTCATGCGCTCCACCACCGCCGGTGGTGGCCGCGGACGCTGGTACCGATGGTGACCCTGACCCACCATCCCTTCCACACGCGGGGACCGGCTGCACCGCAGCCGGTCCCCGCGTGTGTGTGCAGGTTCCAAGCCCTGCCGTTCGGCTCGGGCCGGCTGCGAGGAACGGGGCGATCCGAACGGCACCCCTAGACGGCCGTCGAGGCCCTCGGCGGCTGGAAGCACGCGGTGACGTCCTTGCCGTAGGGGCAACGGTGGACCTCCACGGTGTCGGCCAGGGCATCGACCAGGAGCAGACCGCGTCCGCCCAGCGCGCCGGTCCCGGGGTCACGCTGCTCGGGCAGCCGGGGAGAGGCGTCGTGGACGGTGACGTGCAGGCACACCTGGTCCCAGGTGAGGATCAGCTGGGCCGTGCTGCGGGCGTGCACGTGGGCGTTGGTGACCAGCTCGGACACCGTCAGCAGCACCGAGTCCACCAGGTCCGGATCCCTCTCGGTCCAGCCGAGCGTCGCCAGGTGCGCGCGCGTCCAGTCCCGGGCCGCCTTCACCCCGCTGCTGACCGGCAGCGAGCGCGCCCATCCCACCGCCCTCACCGAGGAGTCCTCGGCCATGTTCTCCTCCTTCGTTCGTCCCGCTGTGTCCCCCACGTCTGCCCCGGATCCGCGGAGAGGAGCACGCGTACCGGTGCCCGTCACGGTCCGGATTTTCTCGAGCCCGTGTGTACGTGCAGGATGAGCGGGTAGCCGCGCCGATGACGCCGGCCGCCCCCGGTCGGCCGTGGGACAGTTCGATCGCGGGAGGGGAACAGCATGGTGCTCACGAGCACGACGGCAGCCGACACGCAGACCACCGAACTGCCCGAAGTCGCCGATCCTTCACAGGTGGCACCCAAGGACGCCCGGGAGCTTTCCCGGCTGTTCTTCGAGCAGCTGGCCGTCCTCGAAGAGGGCACCCAGGAGTACAGCTACGCGCGCAACACGCTCATCGAGATGAACATGTCCCTGGTCCGCTACGCGGCCGGCCGCTTCCGCAGCCGTGGGCCGGAGGAGATGGAGGACATCGTCCAGGTCGGCATGATCGGCCTGATCAAGGCGATCGACCGGTTCGAGCTGGCGCGCGAGGCGGAGTTCACCTCCTTCGCCATTCCCTACATCGTCGGCGAGATCAAGCGGTTCTTCCGCGACACCACGTGGGCCGTGCACGTGCCCCGTCGCCTTCAGGAGGCCCGCGTCCAGCTCGCCCGCGCCACCGAGGAGCTGCGCAGCCGGCTGGGCCGCACCCCGACCGACAAGGAACTGTCGGAGCTGATGAGCCTGTCCGAGGACGAGGTCCGCGAGGCACGCCTGGCCGCCAACGGCTACAACTCCGCCTCCCTCGACGCCACGATCAACGGCAGCGAGGAGGGCGAAGCGGCGCTGCAGGACTTCATCGGCACCGAGGACGCGGCCCTGGAACTCGTGGAGGACTTCCACGCCCTGGCTCCCCTGATCGCCGAACTCGACGAGAGGGACCGGCAGATCATCCACATGCGCTTCGTGGAGGAACTGACCCAGGCCCAGATCGGCGAGCACCTCGGTGTCTCGCAGATGCACGTCTCCCGCCTGCTCTCCCGCTGCCTGGGCCGCCTGCGCGAGGGGATGCTCAGCACCAACTGAGCACACCGGGGCCGCAGGGCCGGCCGGCCGGGTCACGGGTGGGTGGGCCGGAGGGGTTTGTAAGATCCCCTACGACCAACTCACGCTACACACGGGGGAATCACCACCCATGATCAAGCGCTTCTCCGCCCTGGCCGTCTCCGCGGCCGTCGTCGGCGGCTTCCTGCTCACCTCGGTGCCCGCACACGCGGCCACGCCGGCCGGCGGGGGCGCGGTCTCCAGCAAGGCCGCCATCACGTGCAACAAGAACCAGATGCGCCAGCAGATAGCCGCCCTCAAGGACAAGGCCGCGAAGCTGAAGCAGCTGGGGGAGACCGCGGCGGCCAGGAAGGCCCTCAACGAGGCGGCCGCCCTCCAGAAGAAGCTCGACGCGTGCATCAAGGCCGAGGAGGACGCCAGCAAGCCGTTCCCCGGCTAAGTCTCCGGTGCGACGCGTGGCGCCGTCCGACCCGTTCTCGGGCGGGCGGCGCCACGCTCTTGCCCGGCCTGGTGACTCTCTTCGCGGCGGCGGACGGCCGGCCGAGGGGCATGAACTCCCGCTGGCGGGCGTCTTCTCCGCCTGGCACCGCGCGCTGCGACTGACCACCCGGGGCCCGTACCGGCGGCCGGGGCCACGTACCGGGCCGCCACCGCGCGGCTGAAGCACGCCGGCACACCCAGCCGACGTCGTGCAAGGCCCGTCCCCCCGCGCGGCTGGGTCTACGCGTGGCCGGCGGCGGCACCCGCGCACGTCACGCGACCGAGCGCACCCGCCCCGACGCGGGCCGGGCCCGTACCGGCGGCCGGGGCCCCCCGTCCTGCCGCGTACCGGTCGACGGGCCGACCCACGGGACGTGCCGGACGCCGTGCCGGAGCCGCACGCCTGCTCGCCATGGTCGCGTCGGCGCAGCCGGACGCCCTCGACGGCCCGGCGTCCGGGATCACACCCGCTCGGTGACGCCGGACGGCTCCTCCTCGAAGGTCAGCTCCGGCGGGGGCGTGCGGAAGCCCCGGGTCAGGTAGGCCAGGTAGCAGACGCCGAGGGCGAGCCAGGTGACGCCGAGGACGAGGGCCTTGGTGTCCAGGTGGGTCAGCAGCCAGATGTCCACGGCGGCGCCGATCGCGGGGGCGACCACATGGCCCAGCGGCCCGGGGCTGCGGCCCGCGCGCCGTTCGCGCAGATACGTGGCGATGACCGCGAGGTTGACGAACGTGAAGGCGATGAAGGCGCCGAAGTTGATGAAGGAGGTGGAGGTCGCGACGCTCAGGCGCAGGGCGATCAGGCCGACCGCGCCGGTGAGGAGGATGTTGAGGACGGGGGTGCGGTAGCGCGGGTGGATCCGCCCGAAGATCCGGCGCGGGAGTACGGAGTCGCGGCCCATGGCGTACAGCAGCCGGGACGTGCTCGCCTGGGCGGCGATGCCGGACGCGAACTGGGCCACGACCAGGCCGGCCAGGAAGACGGAGGAGAACAGGTCGCCGCCGATGGTCCGGGCGATCTCGAAGGCGGCCGAGCTGGGGTCGTCGAAGGAGCTGCCGGGGTGGGCGAGCTGGGTGGCCCAGGCGACGGCCACGAAGATGCCGCCGCCGATCAGGGCGATCAGCAGGATGGCCCGGGGCATGGTGCGCTGCGGCTCGATGGTCTCCTCGGTGAGCGTGGTGACCGCGTCGAAGCCGAGGAAGGAGTAGGCCGCGATCGCCGCTCCGGCGGAGACGCCCGCCAGGGTGGTGGCGTGGTTGGCGAACGGTTCCGTCGCGGCCAGTGCCCCGGCGCCCCCGGCGTGGACCACGTGCCGCAGGGACAGCGCGACGAAGATGCCGATCACCAGCACCTGGAACGTCATGAGCAGGTCGTTGGCCCGCTCGGCGGTCTTGATGCCCCGCACGTTCAGGGCGGTGGTCAGCGCGATGAAGCCGGTGATCCACACCCAGAACGGCACGCCGGGGAACCGGGCCTGGAGGTAGGCGCCGCCGATCAGCCAGATGACCATGGGCAGGAAGAAGTAGTCGAGCAGGGTGGCCCAGCCGATCAGGAAGCCCACCCGGGAGTCGATGGCCCTGCGGACGTAGGTGTACGCCGACCCGGCCACGGGGTGCGCGGCGGCCATCTTTCCGTAGCTGTGGGCGGTGAACAGCATGGCGAGCAGGGCCAGCAGATAGGCGGTGGGGACGGTACCGCCGGTGCTCTCGGCCACGACGCCGAACGTGCCGAGCACGATCAGCGGGGTCATGTAGGCGAGGCCGAACAGGACGACGGATCTCAGCGTCAGCGCACGGGTGAGGCCCGGGGCCGGGGCGTTCTCCATAACGGGCTCCATGGCGGGCCCCCTGGCGAGCTCCGGTGCGAGCTCCGGGGGGCGGGCGAGCGGGTGGGCGGGGTCAGCCGGTGGCGGGGCGCCAGCGGCCGGGGTCGATACGGCCGCCGTACAGCGGCAGGTCGATCGGGGTGTCGGCGTCGGTGAACTGGTCCCACATGCGGTTGAGCCCCGCCGTGCCGAAGGTGCGGACGCGCGTGACGTCGTCCAGGTCGAGCACGTCGGTGAGCACGGTGGCGGCCGAGTCGGGGGCCTCGGCGCGTACCCGCCCCTCGGGGTCGACGACCAGGCTGCGGCCGGTGCCGGCGGGGCCGGCGGTGTTGACGCTGACCACGAAGACCTGGTTGACGATGGCGTTGGCCCGGGCCAGGACGAGTTCCTGGGCACGGTCGGCGGTGGTGGTCATGACCGGGTTGACGATCACCTCGGCGCCCAGCCAGGCCAGCTGGCGCGCCACCTCCGGGAACCAGGCGTCGTAGCAGATCGACAGGCCGATACGGCCGGTGCCGGGCAGGTCCGCCACGACGAAGCGGTCGCCGGGGTCGTACGGCTCGTGCGGCCGCCACGGAAAGATCTTGCGGTACGAGGCGACGAGGCGGCCGTCGGGCGAGTAGACCGGCGCCGTGTTGAACAGCTCGCCCCGCTCGCCGCGTTCGCACACGGTGCCCGGCACGAGCCAGATGCCGAGGTCGCCGGCCAGTTCGGCGAGCTGCCGGGAGCGGGGGCCGTCCAGCGGCTCGGCGGCCTCCTGGAGCTGTCCGGTCGCCGACGGCGGACCGTCGACGCCGCACAGGTGCAGTTCCGGGTAGACCGCGAGGCGGGTCTGCGGGAAGCGGGCCAGCAGCTGCTCGACGTCCTCGGCGAATCCGGCCAGGGGTGCCGTCGCCGGGCGGGGTGGCGCCTGGACGAGGGCGAGGGGGAGGGGGCGGGACATGCGAGGAAATTAGCTCAAGGTGAGCTGTTAATCAATAGGCTCATTTTGATTCGTTTTCTGGCCTCGCTACATTGACGACATGCCTCACCCCCAGGACAGCCCCGACCGGGACGGCCAGGGCGCGCAGCCGGCCGGCGCGGCGGCCCTGCCGTTCAACGCCCCCGCGCTCGACGGCATCCGCCGGCTCACGGCCCTGGACACCGTGCGCGCGCGCATCGCACTCGCCGTCGACCTGGGACTGCTCGCCCCGGGCGAGAAGCTTCCGCCGACCGACCGGATCGCCGCGGCGCTCGACGTCGGGGAGATCACCGTCCGCCGCGCCCTGTCCACGCTCTGCCAGGACGGCGTCCTGGAACGCCGCCGGGGCCGCAACGGGGGCACCCGGGTCGCCGAGCGGCCGGCCCGGGGAGTGGTGGGCGCGATGGAGTCCTACCGCGCGCAGAACAGCGAGGTCCACGCGCTCGTCGACCAGCGGCTCGTCCTGGAGTGCGGCCTCGCCCACCTGGCCGCCCGCAACGCCGACGAGGCCGCCGTGGCGCAGCTGGAGCGGCTGGCCGACGAGATGGACCAGGTTCCGACGTGGGCGGAGTTCCACGGCTGCGACGAGCGGTTCCACCTCGCCGTCGCCGCCGCCACCGGCGTGCCCGCGGCGGCCGAGGCCTACCGCGGGGTGCTCCAGCGGCTGTACCGCTACTACCTGCCCTACCCGATGGACGCCCTGCGCGAGTCCAACCGCGAACACCGCGCCCTGGTCGACGCCCTGCGCGCCGGTGACAGTGCGGCGGCGGCCGACATCGCGCGCCGGCACGTGGAAGTGCTCCACCGGACCATGTTCGTGGGGCTGCTGGAGACGGCCGAGGCCGGGCGGAGCGGGCCGCGCGCAACCGACTGACTCACCCTCGCCGGGCCGCCGTACGGTCCGGGTCCGGCTGGGTCGGTGTGCGCAGCGCGAGGAGGGCCACGTCGTCGAGGCCGGGCGGGTGTACCCGGCGCAGGAGCTGGTCGGTGAGGGACGGCAGGGGGCGGTGGGCGAGGGCGGCGGCGTGCTGCCGCAGCCGGTTCAGACCCTCGTCGAGGGTGTGGCCGGGTGCCTCGATGAGGCCGTCGGTGTACAGCAGGAGGGTGCAGCCCGGGGGCAGCAGCGCGGTGGCGTCGGGGCGGGTCGTGCGCACTCCCGTTCCCAGCAGCAGGCTGTGGCCGTCGGTGAGGTAGTCGGCCAGGCCGTCGCGGGTGACGAGCAGGGGCGGCGGATGGCCGGCGTTGGTCCAGGTCAGCTCCCAGTGGCCGGCGTCCGTCCGGGTGACCCGGGCGAGGACGAGGGTGGCCATGGAGACGTCGGTGATGGGCATGATCGCCTCATCGAGCCGTTGGACGATACGGCTGGGCGGTTCCTTCCCGGCCCAGGCGTAGGCGTAGGCGCGGAGCATGTTGCGCAGCTGGGCCATGCCGGCCGCGGCCTCCAGGTCGTGGCCCACGACGTCGCCGACGGCCAGGGCGGTGGCACCGTCGGACAGGGTGAAGGCGTCGTACCAGTCGCCGCCGACCTGGGAGGCGTCCGGGGCGGGCAGGTAGCGCACGGCCATCTGGAGCCCGGGGACCCTCGGCATCTGCGGCAGCAGGTGGTTCTGCATGGTCTCGGCGACCGCGCGCTGGCGCTGGTAGAGGCGGGCGTTGTCCAGTGCCACCCCGGCGCGGCGGGCGATGTCCTCCAGCAGGGGCAGGTCGGCGGTGGTGAAGTCCCCCGGCTTCTCGGCGCGGCCCAGGGTGAGGGCCCCCAGGACCTCCCGGGTGCCGCGGATCGGGGCGATGGCCGCGGAGTGGATGCCGGTGGCCTCGAACAGACGGCGCTGTTCGACGGCGATGCCGGAATCCGGGGCGCCCCGGTAGGTGGCGGGCCCGGCCAGGGCGGAGGCCACGCCGCGCAGGGCCCGGGACAGGGGCATCGGGGACTCCTCGGGCACCGGCGGCATCGGCCCTTCCAGGTCCTCCTGGTGCACCAGGCGGTCGTCCTCGGCGTGCACCACGGCGGTGCGCCACACCTCGTCGTGCTCGGTGATCAGGTCGATGACGGCCCAGTCCGCCAGCCGGGGCAGCACCAGGGACACCAGCCGGCGCAGGGCCTCCTCGACGTCGAGGGTGGAGGTCAGCCGGGTGGTGGTCTCGGCGAGCAGGGCCAGTCGCTCGAAGTCGGTCAGCGACTCGGTGGCCTGCTCGGGGCGTTGCTCGCCGGGGGCCACCTGCTCGGGGGTGTGGAAGACGACGAGCGTGCCGGTGCGCCGGTCGCCGGTGTCGCCGAGGTCGTACGGGGCGATCATCCAGGAGACGGGCAGCAGGGAACCGTCACCGCGCAGGAAGTACTCCTCGTGACCCTGCGCCGCGTTCCCGGCGTGGAACGCCTGGCGCATGGCGCACTGCGTCGTGGGCAGCGGCTGGCCCCGGGACCCGCGGTGCAGCAGGTCGTGGGCGTCCTGGCCGAGCAGGTCCGCGGCGGTCCGGCCCAGCAGCCGCTGGGCGCGGGTGTTCGCGGCGAGGATGTGGCCCTGCTCGTCGACGACGTACGTTCCGGCGCCGATGGCCTCCAGCGCCTCGGCGAGCCGGGCCCGGGCACGGGTCTGCGCCCCTGGTCGCGGCCGTTCGGTACCGGCTCTCTGCGCCCCTGCCATGTCGTGGCCTCCTGTGATCGCGGGTCGCCGCGCGTGTGTGCCGCCCGGTGTCGTCGGCGCCTGGTCTTCCGTATGCCCCGTCGCGGCCGGGAACCCTCCTGACCACGGGCGCACCGGCCCGGACAGCCGCACGCGCGGGCTTCCCGGGCACCCGTCGCGGCCCGCCCGGCCGAGGCGGACGGTCCCGCCTCCACGGCTGCCCGCGCCACTCGGCCGTACGCCGGCCGGGGCGAAGCGGCGGTGAGGGGGGCCGGTTCACCGTTGCGTCCGGGGCCCGGGTACCCCCCGCAGCGGGCGACGGTGCGCGCACGACGCCACCGAGCCCGCCGCGACGAGCGCCGCGAGCGCGCCGAAGCCGGAGGTGAGCGTGGCGAACGAGGCGACGGCGGCGACGAGGAGGGGACCGCCCGCGTCGCCGAGTTCGCGGCCGAGTTCGGCGGCGCCCATGGTCTGGCCGAGGCGCTCCGCCGGCGTGCTCGCGGCCAGCGCGGCGAAGGCGAGCGGCGTGACCAGGCCCGTGCCGACGCCGATCAGGGCGGCGCCGCCGAGGACGCCCGGCAGGCCCGGCAGCATCG
>NZ_JBEXKG010000146.1:18413-19469 GCF_040609555.1 Streptomyces sp. NPDC004658 | reverse complement strand
CGTTGGGGCTCGGGTGCTTGCGCGCGTCCGCCCTCCAGGCGCGCAGGGCGCCGCGCGGGTCGGGTCCGGCCACGGCGGCGAGTACGGCGGTCAGCCGGGCCCCCGGCCAGCCGGCGACGTCGTCCAGGCGGGCGGACGCCCAGCCGTAGCGCCGGTGGCGGGGCGACTTGTGACCCACCATCGCGTCCAGGGTGTTGACCGCCCGGAACCCGACCAGCCCCGGGACCCCGGCCACGGCGCCCCAGACGAGCGCGCCGACCACGGCGTCGGAGGTGTTCTCGGCGACCGACTCGACCACGGCCCGGGCGATGCCGTCCGCGTCCAGCGCCTGCGGGTCCCGGCCGCACAGGTGCGGCAGCCGGGCCCGGGCGGCCTCGACGTCCCCGGCCTCGAGGGCACGCCCGATGGCGCGGGCCTCCCGGGCGAGCGAGGTCCCGCCGACGACGGCCCAGGTGGCGGCGGCGGTCAGCGCGGCGGAAGCGGTGCGGGAGGGGCGTGCGGCGCGCGCGGTCAGCGCGCCGAGGGCGACGGCGCCACCGGCGCACACGGCGGTGTGCAGGGCGCCCCAGCCGCGGTGGTCGTGCCACAGGGCGCGCTCCACGGCGCCGGCCGCCCGGCCGAACACGGCGACCGGATGCCCGCGGCGCGGATCGCCGAGGAGCAGGTCACCGAGGACGCCGGCTGCGGCGCCGTACGCGTATGTGCGATCGGCACCCATCGGCTCAGCCGGCCGTGGGGACAGGAACGGTCCTGGTACGGGTCCTCGATCGGCAGCCGAGCATGGCGATATGTGTCCTCACTCAGGGTGTCCGCGCCCTGGTTCGACGTGAATCGGCGGTGAGAGTTCCTGGCTCCCGGGGGTTCTTCCCCGGTGACAGTGGCGGGACCGCGCCGGATTCGCACCGGCTTCCTCTCCTGCCGCCGTACATGGCCTGGGCAGTCCACCACGCGCCCGGAACGGCCGTCAACTTGCCTTTGACCTGGGACGCCGGACTGTGCTGAGGCCCACATCGCCGGTCCGGCCGACGGTGGGTCAGGGCCGGTGCGTGGACGTGC
>NZ_JBEXKG010000146.1:0-18314 GCF_040609555.1 Streptomyces sp. NPDC004658 | reverse complement strand
CGTCGGCCCCGCCGGTGCCGCGGTTGGCGGTGGCCCGGCGGGGCCGGTCGTTCGGGTGTCGAGCGGTCAGGGTTTGACGACGATGAGGTGGATCCCGTAGGCCGCTGCCGCGGCGCAGGTTGCGTAGCGCACGTCGGCGCGGGTGGCGGCTGTCCTGGGACGCCGGACTGTGCTGAGGCCCACATCGCCGGTCCGGCCGACGGTGGGTCAGGGCCGGTGCGTGGACGTGCGTCGGCCCCGCCGGTGCCGCGGTTGGCGGTGGCCCGGCGGGGCCGGTCGTTCGGGTGTCGAGCGGTCAGGGTTTGACGACGATGAGGTGGATCCCGTAGGCCGCCGCCGCGGCGCAGGCCGCGAAGCACACGTAGGCGCCGGTGACGGCGAGGGCGGCGGACCCGCCCCGGGCCGCGGCCTTCTCGCGGCGCGACAGGCCGTTGATGCCGAGGGTGAACAGGACCACCAGGCCCACCGTGAACGCGAGGCTGACGCCGAAGACGGAGCCGAGGGCCGCCCAGTCGATCTTCATGGGGATGCTTCCTTCAGTAACCGTGTGCGCGGGGTCAGACCGCGGCGGCCGGCGGGGCGGCCGGGGCGGCGGGGGAGGGCTCGGTGGCCGGGGCCGGGATGGTGGCCGTCAGGTCCTCGGAGACCACGCCCGCCGGCGGCGGGGCCACGGCGGCGATGGCGGTGGTGACCACACCGGCCGGCTCGCCGGTCTCCTCCACCACGTTGGTGTGGTCGACGACCTCGCGGCGGGAGACCTTCCAGATCGCGGCGCTCGCGGCGACCAGGAAGACGGCGACGACGGCGGTGCCCCAGTCACCGAGGTCGGTGACGGACTCGGCGCCCGCGCCGACCAGCGCGGCGGCGGGGAGGGTCAGCACCCAGGCGACGACCATGCGGGTCGCGGTGGACCAGCGGACCACGCCGCCCTTGCGGCCGAGGCCCGCGCCCATCACCGAGCCGGAGACGACGTGCGTGGTGGAGAGGGAGAAGCCGAGGTGGGAGGAGGCCAGGATGGCGGTCGCGGCGCTGGTCTGGGCGGCGAAGCCCTGGCGCGGCTCCAGGTCGGTCAGGCCCTTGCCCATGGTGCGGATGATGCGCCAGCCGCCGATGTAGGTGCCGAGCGCGATGGCCAGGCCCGCGGAGAGGATCACCCAGGTGGGAGGGTTGGAGCCGGGGGCGATGGAGCCGCCCGCGACGAGGGCGAGGGTGATGATGCCCATCGTCTTCTGCGCGTCGTTGGTGCCGTGGGCGAGGGAGACCAGGCCGGCGGAGGCGATCTGGCCGGCGCGGTAGCCCTTGCGGGTGGCCTCGCCGTCGGCGGTGCCGCCGACGCCGTAGGAGAACCGCGTGGCCAGCAGCGAGGCGAGGCCCGCGACGACCGGCGCGGCGACGGCCGGGAGCAGCACCTTGGTGACCAGGACGTCGCCGTGGACGGCGCCGAACCCGGCGGAGGCGACGGTGGCGCCGACCAGGCCGCCCATCAGGGCGTGCGAGGAACTGGAGGGCAGGCCCACCAGCCAGGTCAGCAGGTTCCAGAGGATCGCGCCGACCAGGGCGGCGAAGATGACCTCGGGACGGATGCCGGTCTCGTCGACGAGACCCTTGGAGATCGTGTTCGCGACCTCCACGGAGAGGAAGGCGCCCACAAGGTTGAGGACGGCGGACATGGCAACCGCGATCTTCGGCTTCAGGGCGCCTGTGGAGATGGTGGTGGCCATCGCGTTCGCGGTGTCGTGGAAACCGTTCGTGAAATCGAACGCGAGTGCGGTTACCACCACAATCGCGAGGATCAGCGAGAAGCTTTCCATTTACCCAGGCAATCGTTCGAGGTCATTGGCTGGACGAACGTAGGCAACCTGGGTGAACGGAAGATGAACTGAGGCGGGCGTGGGGGTGTCAGTAACGCGCGCACGAGGTTCCGTTTCGTGCCGTCGGCCCAAGCGCGCCTTGGCTAGTGGCCGCGCGCGAAGATCCGCAGCCGGCTCAGGGAGCCGTTGAAGAGATTCTGGTCACCCGGCAGCCTGCCCTTGACGGCGTGCTGCCAGAACGTCCAGTACCGCCAGCCGCCCGGCAGCGCGCCCGGCCGCGCGGTGCCGTGGCGGGCGATCCACAGGGCGTGCGAGGACGAGAAGGCGCGGCTGTTCCCCGTGCACAGCTTCCACCACTGGGTGGTGGTGTAGATCACCGGACGGCGGCCGGTCTCCTTCTTGATCTCGTCGCTGAACGACCGGATCCAGCGGACCATCCGGGCCTTGCCCAGCCCGTAGCACTTGTGCTTCGCGTCGTACGGGTTGTATTCGATGTCCAGCGCGGGCGGCAGCGTCCAGCCGTCCGCCCGCCAGCCGCCGCCGTGCCGCACGAAGTACCCGGCCTGCTCGGCGCCGGAGGACCGGTCGGGCCGGGCGAAGTGGTACGCGCCCCGGATCAGGCCGGCCTCGCGTGCCCCGGAGTACTGCCCGGAGAAGTAGGGATTGCGGTAGTTCGTGGCCTCGGTCGCCTTGACGTAGACGAACCGCGCGCCCTTCGCCCGCGCGGCCGCCCAGTCGACCCCCCTCTGGTGGGACGACACGTCGTGGCCCCTGGGCAGGGTCGTGGACAGCAGCGGCAGCGCGGACAGCCCCGGCAGCACCGACAGCGCGCCCGGGGCCGGCGGCGCGGCCGTGTCCGGTCCCCCGGTCGGCCCGAGCGGTCCGGCCGACGCGGTCGCGGCGGTGGCGAGGGCGAGGGCCGCCGTGGCCGCCGCGAGGACGCCGGCGCGGTGGCGGACAAGGGTGCGTTCACGGGCCATGCGTCTCCCCCGGGGTGGTTGTCCGGTCGGCAAGAGGGATCATTGAAGGCCCGCTGATCACCGCATCCGGGACGATGTATGGCGTTTCGGCGGGAGATCCGCCCGTTCGGCCGTATCGTTTCCCCTCGGAGGCGACCGGCCCGGCCGCTCTTCGCCGGTCCGGCTGGCAGGATCACGGCATGGCTGAAGCGCTGCGGAACACGGACGACGGGCACCCGGGCGGGGGGCAGGACGTGCCACAGGGCGAGGGACAGGACACGGGGCGGGACGGCGGGCAGGGGGACGCGCGGCGAGGGCGGGTACGTCCGGACGAGGCGCGGCTCTGGACGGAACTGGTCGCGACCGCGCGCCGGACCGTCGCCGACGGACTGGTGGTCGGCACCTCCGGCAACGTCTCCGCCCGCGTCGGGGACCTCGTGCTGGTCACCCCGTCGGGAGTCCCCTACGACCGGCTCACCCCGGACGACATCACCGGCGTCGACCTCACCGGACGCCAGGTCCTCGGCACACTGGTGCCGACCAGCGAGCTGCCCATGCACCTCGCCGTCTACCGCACCACCGACGCCCGGGCCGTCGTCCACACCCACGCCGTGCACGCGACCGCGGTCTCCACGCTCGTGACCGAGCTGCCGCCGGTCCACTACATGACCGTCGCCCTCGGCGGCCCCGTCCGGGTCGCCGACTACGCCACCTACGGCACCGACGAACTGGCCGCGAACATGCTCCGCGCCCTCGCCGGCCGCTCCGGTTGCCTGCTCCGAAACCACGGCACGATCACCTACGGCACCACCCTCGACCAGGCCTACGACCGCACGGCCCAGCTGGAGTGGATGTGCCGCCTGTGGCTGACGGCGTCCAGCGTGCCGGGCCTGACCCCGTCTCTGCTCACGGAGGCACAACTGGCCGAGGTCGGGGAACGCTTGAAGGGGTACGGCCAACGGAGGTGACCCCTTGCTGCCCTTGATCCGCCGCGACGGCGGCCGGCCACGACGTACGCACTCGGCGGTGCCGCGCCCGCCCGCACCCGGGCGGTCCTCCCCTCCGCTGGCCGGTGGCCGCGGCCCCGCCGACACTGGAGCCGTGCGCACCGTCAAAGCCACCGCCGCCGGACTCGCCGCGGTCCTGGCCGCCGGCATGGCGTCCGTCGCCGCGGGCCGGCTCGCCAGCGACGCCGCGCTGAAGGCCCCGGCGGGCCGCCCGCTGCCCACCGAGCCCCGCCTCACCGTGCACGGCACGGCCGCCGGCCAGATCACGCTCACCCGCGACCTGGCAACCCTGCGCCCCGGGACCTACGGCCTCGCCGGCGACGGCTCCCACGCGGTCGTCGGTCCCGTCCTGGAGGGGGCCCGGCACACCGCCGACACGGTCGTACGACGTCTGGAACGCGTCACCCACGGCACCTTCGCCCCCGGCGACGCGGTCTGGCTCACCCCCAACCTGTACGTGGGCGACCCCGGCTCCGCCCTCGGCCTGGACCACACCGATGTCGACGTGCGGGGCGAGCTGGGCACCCTGCCCGCCTGGTTCCTGCCCGGCGGGCGGGACACCTGGGTGATCGCCGTGCACGGCCTCGGCGCCACCCGGGAACAGGCCATGAACGTGATGGGCTTCCTGCACGGCCGCCGGCTGCCCGTCCTCGCCCTCGCCTACCGCGGCGACCTCGGCGCCCCGCGCCCGCCGGACGGCCTGAACCACCTCGGCGAGACCGAGTGGCGGGACGTCGAGGCGGCGATCCGCCACGCCGTCGGCCACGGCGCCCGCCGGGTCGTCCTGCTCGGCTGGTCCACCGGCGCCACCATGGCCCTGCGCGCCGCCGAGCACTCCGCGGTCCGGGACCGCATCGCCGGACTCGTCCTGGACTCGCCCGTGCTCAGCTGGGAGGCCACGCTGCGGGCCCTGGCCAGGGCCCGCCACACCCCGCAGCCGCTGCTGCCGCTCGCCGTGCGGGCCGCGCAGGGCCGGGCCGGACTGCACGCCGACCGGGTCGCCGAGACCGCCGACCCCGACCGGCTGCGGGTCCCCACCCTGATCATCCACGGCCCGGACGACCGCGTCGCCCCCTGGGAGTTCTCCCGCAGGCTCGCCCGGCGCCGCGCCGACCTGGTCGCCCTGCACACCGTCGCGCACGCCCCGCACGCGGCGATGTGGAACGCGGACCCCGAGGAGTACGAGGAGCGGCTGCGGCGGTTCCTGACACCGCTGATGTGACCGTCGAGCCGGGGTCGGGCCCGGGCCGCCCGGCTGACGGGACGCCCGGGCACCCCGGACCCGCCGACACCGGCGGGAAACATTCCGTTTAGCGTCGTACGACGGGCGAGATCGTGGCCCCCGGGCCCGGCCCGCACCCGGTGCGTTGGCCAGCCCCGTCGCCCGCCGTGACATTCCGTTTGGGTTTTCGGACCGTCAACCGCAAGACTGCACCCGTGACGTCCCGTATCCCGCGCGACTCCAGGCTCCGACTCGTCCGACCGCGACCCCTGGCCGCCGCCCCCAGAGCTGTGAACCAGCGGCGCCCACGCCGCCCCGCACCCCGGCCGCCGGAGGGCACCCCCGCCCCGGCCGAACTGGCCGGAATGGCCCGCGCCGGGCTGGCCGGCGCGGTCCGCGTCGCCCGCTGGGCCGACACCGCACTCGGCCCCGGCAGCGACGGGCCCACCGCCGACGGCAAGGCCACCCTCTCCGACGCCACCGCCGAACGCGCCGCCGCCGACCTCGGCCTGAGCGCCGCTCAGGTCCGTGCCGACTGGGACACCGCCCGCCTCGCCGGACTCGTCGAGGTGCACGGCGACAGCGCGCGCCCCGGCTGGCGACTGCGCGCCTGGGACCGCGACGACAGCGCCGTGCTGCGCGGCTGGGTCGCCCTCTTCGACGCCTGGTCCCTCGCCTGCCCCGAACCCGACGGACACGAGCCGGCCGCCGTCGCCGAGGTCGTCTCGGCCATGCCCCAGGTGCTCTCCTTCCTCCAGCTGTCCGCCGGACCGGTCCCCGTCGAACAGCTGCTCGACCTGCTCCAACAGCGCGTCACCGAACTGCGCACCGAACGCTGCGAGATCGCCTACGAACCCGGCACCGGACAGCCGGCCGGAGCCCCTGGCCCGGCGGAACCCGCCCCCGTCGCGGACACCCCGCTCGCCCCCCTGCTCGACTGGGCGCTGCGGGCCCTGGCCGGCGTCGGCGCGCTCACCTACGGCGACGGCCAGGCCACCCTCACCCCGCTCGGCAACTGGGCGGTCTGGGTCAAGCTGGAGCAGATCTGCGTGGCCGCGCAGAGCCCGGCCGGCAACATCGAGCAGTCCGCCGAGGACATGCTCCGCGGCTGCGCCCAGCTCCGGCCCAACGCGGCCCGCGCCGAGTACCGCGCCTGGCTCGCCGCCCGCCCCGTCGGCAGCGCCGTCACCGAGCTGATCGCCGCCGCCCGGGGCGACGACGCCCTGCTGCGCGGCCTGGCCTTCGAGGCGCTGCGCGTCGTCGGCGCCCCCGCCGAACCCGACGTGCGGTCCGTCGTGGACGAGCCGGCCCTGCGGCCGTACGCCCTGCTGTGGCTGGCCGAGCACGACGGCGTCGACCCGGAGGACGCGCACGAGGTGCTCACCCGGGAGGAGGCCACCTGGCTGTGGGTGGACACCGCCGCCGCCGTCGCCGACCACGGCGAGGCGCCGATGCTGGTCCGGCACCTGGAGTCCGCGGTGCAGCCCACCGTCCCCCAGCTGCTCGACGAGGTCCGCGCCGTCGGCCACCCGCGCACCGTGCAGGTCCTGGTCGCGCTCGCCGCCGCCCACCCCGACCCGGCCCTGGCCAAAGCCGTCCGCCGGGCCGCGTTCCAGGTGCACACCGGGGGCTGAGCCGCGGCGCGGGGGATGCCGGGGGATGCCGTGGGATGCGGCGGGGGAGCGGCTCAGACGCCGATCTCGGGGGCGTACGTGCCGAAGCTCCAGACGTTCCCCTCGATGTCCCTGGCCATGTAGTCCCGCGCACCGTAGTCCTGGTCCGTCGGCGGCATCAGGATCTCCACCCCGTGCTCCACGGCCCGCTGGTGGTGGGCGTCCACGTCGTCCACCACCACGTACACCCCGGCGGGTCCGGCGTCCTTCATCGCCGCGTCGAAGAGACCGCCGCGCCCCTTGGAGCCGAGCATCACCGCGCCGCCGCTCTGGACCAGCTCGGCGTGCATCACCTTGCCGTCCTGCGTCTCGTACACCGACAGCTCGGTGAAACCGAGGGCCTCCGTGAGCTGCCGGATCGCCGCCCTGGCGTCCGCGTACAGCAGCGTGGGGCAGATGCCCGGCCGTGCGCCGCCACCCGTGCCTGCCATGCCGATCACTCCTTCGCGCATCGGTTCCGCCCTGCTCTCCGAGTCTGGCAGCCGCCACCGACAACGCCCCCGCGCAACGGCCGCAGCGCGCCGTGGCACCGGCCGGGCACGCCGGCGGGCGACCCGGCGCACGGCCCCGCCCCGCCGAACGGGCGGACTTCCCACCCCGCCCGCCCCGCCGCCCCGCCGACCCGGCCGGCGGTGACTACGCTGGGCGGCTGATCCGGGCCGGTGGTACCCGAAGCCGGTGGTACCCAAAGGGGGTGAGGTGGCACTTCCGCCCGCGGGCCGCCTCGCCGTCGCCCTCCTCCTCGCCGTCGTCACCCTCGGCCTGCTCGGCGCGGCCCGGCAGCTGCGGCCGGTTCCCTACGGCGACCGGCTCCTGACCGCCGGGCCGGACGCCGGGGCCTGGGCGGCGCGGGTCCGGGACGGTGCCGTGGCCGGCCACGACAGCCGCACCGGCGCGCTCCGGTGGCGCTACGCGCGCGCGGGCCACCGTCCCGTCGACGTGGTGCACGCGCGCGGGGAGGTGATCGCGCTCTGGGACGACGGTCTGCTCACCGACACCGACGGGCGGTCCGTGCGCTGGCACCGGGCCCTGCCCGACGCGGCCGAGTGGCTCCCGGCCCAGGGCGGCACCGGCGTGCTGCGCCCCCTGGGCCGCGGCATCCTCGCCGTCGTCACCCCGCGCCGCGTCACCGCGTACCGCACCGCCGACGGCGACCTGCGCTGGGTGCTGCCCGCCCGGAACGGCTGCGCGTTCCGCCCCGAGGGCGCCGTCCGCCGGGGCGCGGCCCTGCTCCTCGCCCAGCCCTGCGCGGACGCCCCGTGGACCGGCCAGCTCGTGGCCCTGGACGACCTGGGCCGGATCGCGCCCGGCCGCACCCCGCTGGGCAACGATCTGCCGAGCCCGCACTCCGGACGCCTGGACGCGGAAAACCGCTTGCACGGCCCCGTTAGACTTTCCCCCATGGCCATTCTCCTCGCGCATTAGACGGCGGGAACGTCCTCAGCCGCCCACCCGCCAACCCCTGTACGCCCTGGAGTCTGTCCGTGATCTCCGCCTCCGGTATCGAGCTGCGCGCCGGTGCGCGCGTCCTCATCGAGAACGCCACCTTCCGTGTCGCCAAGGGCGACCGCATCGGCCTCGTCGGCCGCAACGGCGCAGGCAAGACCACCCTCACCAAGTGCCTCGCGGGCGAAGGCATCCCCGCGGGCGGCACGATCACCCGCTCCGGCGAGGTCGGCTACCTCCCGCAGGACCCCCGCACCGGCGACCTGGACATCCTCGCCCGCGACCGCATCCTCTCCGCGCGCGGACTCGACGTACTGATCCGCAAGATGCGCGAGAACGAGGAGCGCATCGCCAACGGCAAGGGGTCCACGCGCGAGAAGGCCCTGAGGCAGTACGAGCGCCAGGAGACGGAGTTCCTCACCAAGGGCGGGTACGCCGCCGAGGCCGAGGCCGCCACCATCGCCGCCGCCCTGAACCTGCCCGACCGGGTGCTCGGCCAGCCGCTGCACACGCTCTCCGGTGGCCAGCGCCGCCGTATCGAGCTGGCCCGGATCCTGTTCTCCGACGCGGACACGCTGCTCCTGGACGAGCCGACGAACCACCTCGACGCGGACTCGATCATCTGGCTGCGGGACTACCTGAAGACCTACCGCGGCGGCTTCATCGTGATCTCCCACGACGTCGACCTGGTCGAGACGGTCGTCAACAAGGTGTTCTACCTGGACGCGAACCGGTCCACGATCGACATCTACAACATGGGCTGGAAGCTGTACCAGCAGCAGCGCGAGGCCGACGAGAAGCGCCGCAAGCGGGAGCGCGCCAACGCCGAGAAGAAGGCCGCGGCGCTCAACGCCCAGGCCGACAAGATGCGCGCCAAGGCCACCAAGACGGTCGCCGCGCAGAACATGGCCCGCCGTGCCGAGAAGCTGCTGTCCGGTCTCGAGGACGTCCGGATGTCCGACAAGGTCGCCAAGCTGCGCTTCCCGGAGCCCGCGCCCTGCGGCAAGACCCCGCTGATGGCCGAGGGACTGTCGAAGTCGTACGGCTCGCTGGAGATCTTCACCGACGTCGACCTCGCCATCGACAAGGGGTCCCGGGTGGTCATCCTGGGCCTCAACGGCGCCGGCAAGACCACCCTGCTGCGGCTGCTCGCGGGCGTGGAGACGCCGGACACCGGCCGGGTCGTCCCCGGTCACGGGCTCAAGCTCGGCTACTACGCGCAGGAGCACGAGACCCTGGACGCCGACCGCACGGTCCTGGAGAACATGCGCTCGGCCGCCCCCGACATGGACCTGGTCGAGGTCCGCAAGGTGCTCGGCTCCTTCCTGTTCTCCGGCGACGACGTCGACAAGCCGGCCGGTGTCCTCTCCGGCGGCGAGAAGACCCGGCTGGCCCTCGCCACGCTCGTCGTCTCCTCGGCGAACGTGCTGCTCCTGGACGAGCCGACCAACAACCTGGACCCGGCCAGCCGCGAGGAGATCCTCGGCGCCCTGCGCACCTACAAGGGCGCCGTCGTCCTCGTGACCCACGACGAGGGCGCCGTGGAGGCGCTCCAGCCGGAGCGGATCATCCTGCTGCCGGACGGCGTCGAGGACCTGTGGGGCTCCGACTACGCGGATCTCGTCGCCCTGGCGTGATCGAAAGGCTGATCCACGGAGTATGGATCATTCGGCCCACCGGTGATCCATCATCTGTGTGAGATCTCCTCGTACCGGGGTGTGTCGTACACGCATTTTCCGGCCGATCCCCCAGCTGTCGGGGGATCGGCCGCCGTGCCTTCCTGACCTGGCACTTCACGAATCCACCCGGACGGCCCTATGGGCCGCACCCCATGGAATCCCTTGTTCCGCTTGTGGGGACGCGCTCCTGTCGTCACAACGATGTCTCACGGACCTTGCCGAATGGGTGGCCATCACGCCCAAGAGGGGTGATCATGAGGAGACCAGAGCGCACTTCCCATGAGGAGGCACGGGTGGCCGAGACTCTGAAGAAGGGCAGCCGGGTGACCGGCGCCGCGCGCGACAAGCTCGCGGCAGACCTGAAGAAGAAGTACGACTCCGGTGCGAGCATCCGGGCGCTGGCCGAGGAGACCGGCCGCTCGTATGGCTTCGTGCACCGGATGCTCAGTGAGTCGGGCGTCACGCTCCGTGGGCGTGGCGGAGCGACCCGGGGTAAGAAGGCCGCTTCGTCCTGACTCCGGGCGGCCCATCGGCTTCGATGGTGGCCACCCGGTCGGCGGACCGACCGGCCGGGTGGTTACTGTGCAGTCACTTAGCTTCGCTCTGCTGACCGCACCCATCGGAGGCGCCCCATGGCTTCGCCCGAGCAGGACCTCGCTCCCGCACTCGACAAGGACGGCGTACGGCTCACCGTCGACGACGCGCTCGCCACGGTGACGCTGACCAACCCGGCCAAGCGCAACGCGCAGAGCCCCGCCCTGTGGCGGGCGCTCGCCGAGGCCGGGCGGCTGCTGCCGGGCTCCGTCCGGGTCGTCGTGCTGCGCGGCGAGGGCAAGTCCTTCTCCGCCGGGCTGGACCGTCAGATGTTCACCCCGGAGGGGATCCCGGGCGAGCCGACCTTCATCGACCTCGCGCGCCGTGACGACGCCGGGATCGACGCGACCATCGCCGAATACCAGGAGGCGTTCACCTGGTGGCGGCGGACCGACATCGTGTCCATCGCCGCCGTCCAGGGGCATGCCATCGGGGCCGGCTTCCAGCTCGCGCTGGGCTGCGACCTCCGCGTCGTCGCCGACGACGTGCAGTTCGCCATGCGCGAGACCAGCCTCGGTCTCGTCCCCGATCTGACCGGCACCCACCCGCTGGTCGGCCTCGTCGGGTACGCCCGCGCGCTGGAGATCTGCGTGACCGGGCGGTTCGTCGGCGCCGAGGAAGCGGTGGCGAGCGGGCTGGCGAACCTCGCCGTGCCCCCCGGGGAACTGGACGGGGCGGTTCGGGACCTGGCGGCGGCGATCATGGCCGCGCCACGGGACGCGGTGGTGGAGACCAAGGCGCTGCTTCGCGGTGCCCTCGACCGGACGTACGAGGAGCAGCGCGCGGCCGAGCGGGCCGCCCAGACTCGACGGCTGCGGGACCTGGCCGGCCTCGGCGAATGATCCGCCAGCCGGTCAGGCACCCGGCCTTCGTCGGCCCACCGCGGTGACGGGGACCGGCACGGTCGTGCGGTCCGGCAGGGCCTCCCGTACGGCCGCGCGGGGATGCCGGGCCGGGTCCACGGCTCGGCGGTCGCGCGGTCGTCTCCCCGCGGGCGGTCTCGTCGGCGCGCTCCTCGCCGTGCACCGCCCGGCCCGGTCCGCCCAGGGACCCGTACGCCTCCGCCCGTTCGTGGCCGGGCGGCCGGCACCGGCCAGGTTCCGCGGCCTCGGCGGCGAAGCCACCCGCAGCGGCCCTCGCGCAGCGCGCCGGGCGGAGCCCACCGTGTCCTGCCGGCCCTCACCGGCCTGCCGCTCGCGGCCGGTCGCCCTGGCGCGACAGCCGGCGGCCCCGTGCCGCCGCCGGCCGGCCGAGCAACTGATCGGCACCGGCGACGGCGCGAGCGCGTCCCTGGCTCCAGGGCACCGTGCGGAGAGGGCGGGATGCGGCAGCGTTTCCTAGAACCCGTGCCGCGTGCCCCCGTCCACCGGCACCATGACCCCCGTCAGATAGGAAGCCGCCGGCGACAGCAGGAACGCCGCCACCCGTCCGAACTCCTCGGGCGTGCCGTACCGGCGCAGCGGGATCCGGGACTCGTTCGCGGCGCGGGTGGCCTCCGGGTCCGCGGACAGCCCGTCCAGCTCGCGCATGCGGTCCGTGGCGATCCGCCCCGGCAGCAGGCCCACCACCCGGATCCCGCGCGGCCCCAGCTCGTCGGCGATCGACTTGGCGAACCCGGCGAGTCCGGGGCGCAGCCCGTTGGACACGGTCAGCCCAGGGATCGGCTCGTACACCGAGCCCGACAGCACGAAGGCGATGACACCGCCCTCCTCCAACTCGGCCGCCGCCGCGCGGGCGACCCGCACCGCGCCGAGGAACACCGACTCGAACGCGGCACGCCACTGCTCGTCGGTGTTGTCGGCGACGAACCCCGGCGGCGGCCCGCCCACGCTCACCAGCACACCGTGGAAGCCGCCGAAGTTCTCCCGGGCGGCGGCGATCAGCCGCTCGGGAGCCTCCGCGTCGGCGTTGTCCACGGCCACGCCCACCGCGTTCGGGCCCAGTCCGGCGGCCGCGTCGGCCACCCTCTGCTCGTCCCGGCCGGTGATGACCACCTTCGCCCCGTCGGCGACGAGTTCCCGCGCGGTGGCGTTGCCCAGCCCGCGCGTCGCTCCGGTGACGACGTACACCCGGTCCTTCAGTCCAAGATCCATGGCCCCTATCCTGCCTGGTCGCTCCCGTAGAGCATCAGCGCGGTGTTCACCAGGCCGATGTGGCTGAACGCCTGCGGGAAGTTGCCCAGCTGGCAGCCGTCCACCGGGTCGTACTCCTCCGCCAGCAGGCCCACGTCGTTGCACAGGCCCACCAGCCGGTCGAACAGCTCCCGCGCCTCCTTCGTCCGGCCGGTCAGATGCAGCGCGTCGGCCAGCCAGAACGAGCAGGCCAGGAAGGCGCCCTCGCCGCCGGGCAGGCCGTCGATCACCGAGTCCTCGGTGTCGTAGCGGCGCAGGAAGCCGTCATGGCCCAGCTCGGCGCGGATCGCGTCGACCGTGCCCGCCACCCGCGGGTCGTCCGGCGGCAGGAACCCGACGCGCGGGATGAGCAGCAGGGAGGCGTCGAGCTCACGGGAGCCGTAGTACTGGGTGAAGGTGTTGCGCTCCCGGTCGAAGCCCTTCTCGCACACCTCCCGGTGCACCTCGTCGCGCAGCCTGCGCCAGCCCTCCAGGTCGCCCGGCAGCTCCCGGTGCCGCTCCAGGGTCTGCACGGCCCGGTCGGCGGCCACCCACACCATCACCTTGGAGTGCACGAACTGGCGCCGGCCGCCGCGGACCTCCCACAGGCCCTCGTCCGGCTGCCGCCAGGCCGACTCCAGGAACGTCATCAGCGAGCGCTGCATGGCCCACATGTGCGGCTTCGTGGGCAGGCCCGAGGAGCGGGCCAGCGAGAGCGAGTCCATCACCTCGCCGTACACGTCCAGCTGGAGCTGGTCGACGGCGCCGTTGCCGATGCGGACGGGGGAGGAGCCGGCGAAGCCGGGCAGCCAGGGCAGCTCGGTCTCCCGCAGCCGCCGCTCGCCCGCGACCCCGTACATGATCTGAAGATCGGCCGGGTCGCCGGCGACCGCGCGCAGCAGCCAGTCACGCCAGGCCTCGGCCTCCTCCTGGTAGCCGGCCGAGAGCAGCGCGCCGAGCGTGAGGGTGGAGTCGCGCAGCCAGCAGTACCGGTAGTCCCAGTTGCGCACCCCGCCCGGCTGTTCCGGCAGCGAGGTGGTCGCCGCGGCGACGACCCCGCCGGTCGGGGCGTAGGTGAGGGCCTTGAGGGTGAGGAGCGAGCGGACCACCACGTCCTGGTACGGGCCGTCGTACCGGCAGCGGCGGGCCCAGCGCCGCCAGTCCGTGACACTGCTCTCCAGTGCCTCGTACGGGTCGATGAGCGGCGGGCGTTTCTCGTGCGAGGGGTGCCAGGTGAGCACGAACGCGACCCGCTCGCCCTCCTCGATGGTGAACCGCGCGTGGGTGCCGTAGTCCTCGCCCCAGGTGCGCACGGCCGGCTCGGAGCGCAGCCAGGCGGAGTCCGGCCCGGCGACGGCGACCCGGTGACCGTCCGAGCGGCGCACCCAGGGCGTGATGGAGCCGTAGTCGAAGCGCAGGCGCAGCGTGCTGCGGACGGTGACCCGGCCGCTGACGCCCTCCACGATCCGTACGACGTCGGGGGCGCGCTCGCGCTGCGGCATCAGGTCGGTGACGCGCACCACGCCGTCGGCGGTCTCCCACTCGGTGTCGAGCACGAGGGTGTCGCTCCGGTAGGCGCGGCGGGTGCACACGTCCGCCCCCTCGGGCGCGATCCGCCAGTGGCCGTGGTCGTCGTCGCCCAGCAGGCGGGCGAAGCAGGCACCGGAGTCGAAGCGCGGCAGGCACAGCCAGTCGATCGAGCCGTCCTTGCCGACCAGGGCCGCGGTCTGCTCGTCGCCGATGAGGGCGTAGTCCTCGATGCGCTCGCTCACGGCATGCGGTTTCCCGGCGTGTCAGGGGGCCAATCAGGTGGTGCGCCGGGGGAGTGACGCCGTGGTCCGCGGGGGCACCGTGGCGGATCGCCGGCGGTGCCGCCCGCTCACACCGTGGCCGGTTCGCTCTCCTCCGGCTGCTGCGCCGCGGCCTCCTCCCGGTCGCGGATCTCCCGCCGGACCAGGAACCACCAGCCGACCGGCACGGCCGCCGCGAACAGCCACCACTGGATCATGTACGCGTAGTTCAGCGGGGCGTCCTCGCTGCCCGGGTCGGAGATCTGCTCCGGTGAACCGCCCCTGGGCTCGGGCGCCGTCTGCTGGATGTAGCCGCCGAGCACCCGCGCACCGAGCCGCCGGGCCTCCTCCGCGCTGTTGATCAGCATGATCTGCCGGTCGGGGAGGCCTTCGACGTTCTTGATGCCGCTCGCCGAGGTCGTCTCGTCGGCCATCAGCCGCCCGGTGACGGTGGTCCGGCCGGCCGGCGGGGCGGGGATCTTCGGGAAGGCGGTCTGCGCGCCGTTCGCCGGGATCCAGCCGCGGTTGACGAGCAGCACCTTGCCGTCGTCGAGGACGAACGGGGTGAGGACGTGGAATCCGACCTCGCCGTCGGCGTTCGTCCGGCGCCGGACCACGACCTCCTTCGCGGCCTCGAAGGTGCCGGTCGCGGTGACCGTGCGGTACTTCTCGGCGCGGGTCACGGCGTGCCCGGGGGAGGTCAGCCGCTCGACCGGGACCGGCTCGGCGTGCAGCGCGGCGGAGACCAGGTCGTTGCGGGCGGTGCGCTCCTCGTAGCGGTGCTGCTGCCAGAAGCCCAGCCTTATCATCGTCGGGATCAGCGCGATCGCGACGAGGGTGAGGATCACCCACTGGCGGGACAACAGGAAGCGGTAGCGGTGCACCCCACGACGGTACCTCCGGGCCGTGGGGCGCATTCAGGCGGGTACCGGGTCAGACCCGGTCGACGATGCCGGTCCTCCCCTCCTGGCGGGCGCAGTGCGCGCCGCAGTACCAGTGGCCCTCCACCTCCACGCCCTGGCCGATGATCTGCACCCGGCAGTGCTCGCAGATCGGGGCCATGCGGTGGATCGCACAGGAGAAGCAGTCGAAGACGTGCACCGCGCCCTGCGCGTGCACCTCGAAGGTCATTCCGTAGTCGTTGCCGCACACTTCGCATGTCGCCATGCGCCACAGGGTGGGCCGTCGCCGATCCCCCGGCGAGCGGGCGGCGGGTGAGTCGTGGGGCAATCACCCGATCGTACGACGACTCGCCGGGAGGTGCCCCTATCCGTCGGCGGGTTCCACATCCCCCAGCAGCTGCCCGAACGCGGCCTCGTCCACGATCGGCGTGCCGTACTGCCGGGCCTTCACCGTCTTCGACGTGCCCGAGTCGGGGTCGTTGGTCACCAGCAGGCTGGTGAGCCGGGAGATGCTGGTGGCGACGTGCAGCCCCGCCTCGACGGCCCGGTCCTCCAGCAGTTCGCGCTCGGTCGAGGTGTCGCCGGAGAAGGCCACCCGCATGCCCTGTTTGAGGCGTTTGCCGTCTTCGTAACGCCCTGGGTTGGGATAGGGGCATGCGGGCCTTTTGCGGGACGGGCGCCAGCCGCCGGTCCGGTAACCGCCGTAGCCGCCCGACGCCTGCCGCGGCACCGGCCGGTCCGACCACTCCGTCAGCGGCCGGCACTCCAGCAGCGGCAGCCGTACGCCGCCCGCCGCCGCGGCCCGCAGGCTGGGCCGGAACGCCTCCGCCAGCACGCGCGCGTCGTCCAGCGCGTGGTGCGCCCGCTGCTGCACGACCCCGAAGTGCGCCGCCAGCGACTCCAGCTTGTGGTTGGGCAGCGGCAGTCCCAGCTCCTTCGACAGCGCGATGGTGCACAGCCGTTGCCGTACCGGAGCCTCGCGCCGCACGCGCGCGTACTCCCGCGCGATCATCTGCCAGTCGAAGACGGCGTTGTGCGCGACGAGCACCCGGCCCTCCAGCCGGGCGGCGAACTCCTCGGCGATGTCCGCGAACAGCGGCGCGCCGGCCAGCGTCTCGCTCGTCAGACCGTGTATCCACACGGGGCCCGGATCCCGCTCCGGATTGACCAGCGTGTACCAGTGGTCCTCGACCTCACCGCGCGCGTCCAGCCGGTAGACGGCCGCAGAGATGATCCGGTCGTCCCGGGCCAGGCCGGTGGTCTCCACGTCAACGACCGCGTATCCCTGGGGATACGCGGCCGGCCACTGGGTGGGGGAGGACACTGCGGTCGCACGGTCTTCGAGCATGGTCACTGAGGATACGGGCCCCGACTGACAGCACGGTCCCTCAGGTCCCGTCCGTACGACCCGCTCCCGCCCTCCTGCTCGGCCACCGCACACCCGTGCCCAAGGACGACGAGTCCGGCGCCCCCACGAGGCTCACCCGAGCGCGGCCACCAGGTCTCCCGCGGTCAGGGAGGTGAGCCCGCAGCCGTCGGTGGGGCCGGGCAGCAGCCGGTACACCTCCCCGGTTGCGCCTTCCGGTGCCACGGCGCCGTGCACGAGGGTCAGCAACACGTGCCTCTTCGCGGCCGCTTCACCGGCGTGGGCGTCCGGAGTGCTTCCACGAGGCTCACCCCGTCCCGGTCGTCGGTTCGCTCCCGACGCTCACCCGAGCGCGGCCACCAGGTCTCCCGCGGTCAGGGACGTGAGCCCGCAGCCGTCGGTGGGGCCGGGCAGCAGCCGGTACACCTCCCCGGTCGCGCCTTCCGGTGCCACCTCGCCGTGCACGAGGGCGAGCAACACGTGCTTCTTCGCTGCCGTTTCACCGGCCCGGGCGTCGGCGTCCGCGGTGCTCCCCGCGGGCTCCCGCCGCTCCGGCGCCTCAAGGGCCCGTATCCGGGAGGCGAACGCGGTGTCCGCCTCACCGTCCCGGCGCCGGTAGTGCCACAGCTCGTCGGCGGTGCCCGCGACGGGCGCGCGCCGGACGACCAGCACCTCGTCGCTGCGCGCCGCCGCGTGCCACACCGCGAGCTCCCACAGCGTCGTACGCCCGTGCGCGAAGTACCCGAACAGGTCCCGGGCGATCCGGCCCAGGGTCTCCCGGTGCCGGGCCACGTCCTGATAACCCTCGGCCGACGGCAGATGCAGGTCCGTCCACAGGAACGTGCGCCGGCGCAGGTCGACCAGCATCGGCACGTGGATGCGCGAGTCGCCCTCCAGGTCGTAGCGCTGCCGTACCGCGCGCGGATGGTACCCGGCGCCGCGGGACTCCTCCGCCGCCGACGGAAGCGCCATGAAACCGGCGAAGGCGTCCAGCAGTTCCTCGAACGGGATGTCGTTGAAGCTGAAGACGACCGGCACCGCGTACCGCACACCCCGCCCGCCGAGCGCGCCGAGGTCCAGGTCGACGTACTCGGTGGCGCCGTCCGGAGCCGGAGCCGACGTCAGGTCGCCGGAGTGGACGGCCCACCGGTCGCCGTACACGAGGTTCGTGTAGTCGCACAGACCGGCGAACTGCCAGTCCTCGTCGTACAGCGCCACCGACAGGTCCAGGTCCACCCGGGTCCTCTCGGGCTCCGTCCAGTGCAGGAACAGGCGCAGCACCTCACCGGCGGGCAGGGGCTGGGTGCTGCCGCGCGGCACCGACACCAGGGCCTTGGCGGCGGCACGCTCCGCGGACGGCACCGCGAGCCCCGCGAGCGCCGAGTCCAGCACCGCCAGGTCGAACCGGGACCCGCCGGACAGGCGGCGCAGCGCCTCCGCCTCCAGCAACGCGCACACGCGCGCGGCGACCGCCTCGGCGAGCGGCGGGCGCGTGTCGTCGGCCGTGTACGCGTGCGTGACCTGCCCGCGCGGGAAGAACACCCGCCGGTCGCCGGGGAGATGGCGGACGCGCAGCCGGCCCAGCGCGGCCAGCAGCGGGCCGGGACCGGCCCCGGGCAGCGCCCGCCGCAGCACCTCGGCGAACTCCTCGGGCAGTTCGTCGAGTGCGCGCAGGCGCAGCAGATGGTCCAGCCGGCGCAGCAGTTCGCCCGGCCGCTGCCCCAGCAGGGCGAGCGCGGCGCCGGTGTCCCGCG